>JAUXIU010000203.1 GCA_030620895.1 Deltaproteobacteria bacterium | reverse complement strand
TCTAAAAGAAGACAACAAAGACTAGATTCATCTTCCAGTGTTTTAATAACACAGAGTATCTGATCGAAAATATTTTATCAAGCCAGCTCCTCAATATTTATCCCAAGGTGCTTGATCTTTTTTCTCAACGTATTTCTATTTATTCCCAGTAATTCCGCTGTTCGTACCTGATTACCGCCTGTTTTCTTCAGGACGAGCTTGATAAGCGGCCGTTCCATGAATGGTATTATGGTGTCGTAGAGTTCTTGCTTGGTTTTAGAATCCACCTTATTTATAAAATCCTCCAATTTATTTGATATGATATCTTCAATGGATTCATGGTGTTGTTTTTTATTTGGGATGGCGAGGTCTTCAGCTGAAAGCACCGGGTTTGGAGAAAGAAGCATAGCACGCCGGAGTATATTCTCAAGTTCCCTCACATTGCCAGGCCATTTATAATGTATTAACATCTCTACCGCCTTTGATGAGAGTGTTTTAGATTCAATTCCCATCTCTTCTTGAAATGTCTGTATAAAATACTCAGCCAATAGAGGTATATCATTCCTTCTTGCCCTTAATGGTGGGATCTTTATGGTAACCACATTTAGTCTGTAGAAGAGATCTTCTCTAAATTTATTATTCTCTATGGCTTTTTCAAGATCCTGGTTGGTAGCCGAAACAACCCTCACATCAACTCTTACAGGTTGTTTACCGCCAAGTAGATAAAATTCCTTTTCCTGTAAAACTCTCAGAAGCTTGCTCTGAAGGTCAAGAGACATATCGCCTATCTCATCCAGAAATAGTGTTCCACCATTTGCAAGCTCAAACTTACCTTGTCTTGTCTCTGTGGCACCTGTGAACGAACCTTTTACAAAACCAAAAAGTTCACTTTCCATAAGTTCCTTCGGTATTGCTGCTGTATTGACTGCGATAAATGGACCATTATTCCTCAGGCTATTCATATGGATAAGCTTTGCGAACAGCTCCTTTCCCGTGCCACTTTCACCCTGGATGAGAATAGTTACATCTTTAGAAGCGATCTTCCCGACTGTTTTAAAAACACCCTGAATTGCCTTGGATTTACCGATAATATTTATCTCGTTCGCCCATTGTTCTTTTAGTCTATCTTTGAGAAGAGACGCCTCCTTCTTAAGATTTTTAAACTCAAGTGCCTTATCAATTATTATATCAACTTCATTTAAATCGAAGGGTTTGGTTATGTAATCGAAGGCACCCCTTTTCATCGCTTCAATGGTATTTTTCATCGTTGATTGAGCTGTCATTATAATTACAGGTGTGGAGCTCCCTTCTTTTTTTATCTCTTTAAGAACATCCAGACCATCCTTTTCCGGCATCTTTATGTCTATTAATGCAAGAGAGAAGTCCTGCCCCTTGAGCATCTCAAGGGCTGTGTTTCCATCAGTTGCCTCAGAAACCTCTATCTTCCTGTTTTTGAAAAGACGCTTCAAGACCCAAAGTATACTTTTGTCATCATCTACTATTAAGACCTTATCCTTCATCTTTATATTCCTCAGCTATTGGCAGGTATATAAAAACCTTTGTTCCCTTATCGGGAGAAGATTCTATCCTGAAAAATCCACCATGCTCCTTTATAATCCTAAATGATAAAGCTATGCCAAGACCAGTACCTTTTGGTTTTGTGGTGAAGAATGGTGTAAATATCTTATCTAAATTTTCTGATGGTATGCCACAGCCATTATCCCTTATCTCTATAGATGCTATCTTTGTCCCTTTGTATCCAGACTCTATAAGATGAAAGTCTGTGACCATCCTTGTTAAAATTCTTACCTCACCGCTTTTATCTATAGCTTCCACAGAGTTCTTAATTATGTTTATGAAAACCTGTGTGAGTTGTTCCTTGTTGCCCAGTATAGGCGGAAGGCTTGGGTCATATTCCAGAGTGATAAAAATATCTTTTGGCAATGCAATCATCTTCATGGCCGAATCAAGTGCTTCGTGAATATTTATAGCCTTTAATTTGAAGTCTTTAGGGTTTGCGAAGTTCAGGATATCCTCGAGTATGTTATTCAGGCGGTCAGTTTCTCTTACTATAATGTCTGTGTATTCATCGATGTCATTATTTTTTCCCATTCTTGAAAGCAGTTGTGCTGCCCCCTTTATACCACCGAGGGGATTTCTAACTTCGTGAGCTATGCCTGTTGCAAAAGTTCCTATAATGGCTAGCCTATCCTTTCTTATTGAGTCCACTTCGAGTAATCTTATTCCTGAAATCTCTTTCAATAGAACAATAACCCCGGAAGGGTCTCCATCTGAATCAAGGAGAGGTGATGTCGTGATAATCACGGGGATAGCGTTTTTAAAACTCTGGTACAATTTACCCTCATATTCAGCATATGACTTTCCTTCTCTAAGTGTTTTTTCTGCCATCTCCACTACCCATGTGTTACTTTGCATTACCTCTGCAATGGGTTTTCCAATAGTAAGAGAACGAGGGATGCCTGTAATCTTCTCGGCTAACTGATTATACACGTTTATAGTCATCGATCTGTCTATGCCGATGAGTCCTTCACCAAGGTTTTCTATGAT
>JAUXIU010000100.1 GCA_030620895.1 Deltaproteobacteria bacterium | reverse complement strand
TTCTTTCTCGCCGAACCTACGTAAGTATAGTAACCGTTCTTGAAATGAATCTTTCCTAATTCCAATATCAATGACAGTATCTTCTTTCAGTTTCAGAAGGAGGAGGTAGCAACCCCTGTTATGGGCCTCCTTCTTTACAATGCTCCATGGTCTATCGAACACCTTCACTTCAAACTCCCTCCTGACGATATAAACATCTGTCAAAGCTTAAAAAAGACATAAAAGGCTTTTGTGGCCTTAAGCACTTTTAGGTATTATAATTATTTACAATATTTCTTTAAAAGCCTAAAATATGAAAATTTTTTGGTTTTTCTTTACTACAATATAGCATCCAATTAGTGTCCATCCGGAAACTCATTTGGACACTGATGCAGTTTTCGATTTGGATGAAAACTAATTATACAGTCTATATGCGCATCTATTTATGACGTTGTATATAAATGTGTAAAAGGGACATATATGTATCTACTCTATGACATCATCCTGCATATATTATTTATATCGCTTCTGCCGTATTTTTTCTTCAAGGCTCTTTTTATTGGTAAATACAGAGATGGTCTCCTGGAGAGGTTTGGTTTCATCAAACCATGGAAGCTTTCCAGATTGCAGAATGCAAGGGTTGTCTGGTTCCATGCCGTATCGGTTGGGGAGACCAAGGCTGCAATACCCCTTTTAAGGATGCTAAAGGATAGGCATCCTGAGACAAAGGTAGTATTCTCGACCGTTACAGCTACAGGGAACGACATTGCATCGAGAGATGGTGAGGGTTTGATAGATGTGTTGATATTCTTCCCCCTTGACTTCTCGTGGGTTGTAAAGAGGGTGACACGGAGGTTAAAGCCTTTGCTCTTTATAGTGGTTGAGAAGGAGATATGGCCAAACCTCTTTAGATTACTGAATGCCCGTAGGACACCTACTATTGTTGTAAATGGCAACATATCCGACCGTTCATTCAAAAGGTATAAGAGGTTTGGCCTGTTTTTTAATAGTGTGTTTAAAGGGATTTCTGCCTACTGTGCTCAGAGCGAACTTGACAGTGCAAGGGCCTCTGCCCTTGGTATCAAAAGAACGCTTGTTACTGGTAATATGAAGTTTGATATAAGAATGCCATCGCTTGGCGAGAAGGAGAAAGATGCATTAAAGGGGGAGCTTGGCATAATGAGTAGTGAGAGGGTTATAGTTGCAGGAAGCACACATCGGGGTGAAGAGGAGATTATACTTTCAGTCTATAAGGAGCTATGTAATGAATTCAAAAGATTGAGGCTTGTAATCGCACCGAGGCATCCGGAGAGATTTAAGGAGGTCGGTGAATTAATAGAAAAGAAAGGTTTTTCCCTTTTAAGGAGGTCTGAACAGAGAGCGAATAGTAATGTGGTAAAAAATAATAGTTCGAAACCACGGGATATGAAGGGAGAAGTAATACTATTAGATACAATGGGTGAGCTGGGGAGGTTTTACGGTATTGCCGATATTGTGTTTGTTGGGGGAAGCCTGGTCGAAGGGGTAGGTGGGCACAATCTCCTCGAGCCCGCAATCTACAGAAGGCCTGTGGTTTACGGTCCTTATCTCGGTAGTTGGCTCTATGTGGCAGAGATGCTTGAAAGGTCGGAAGGGGGCATCAGGGTTGCCGATGGGGAGGCATTGTTCGATAAGATTACTCGGTTGCTTTCTGATCCGGATTTGGCTGAAGGTCTTGGTGAGGCTGCAGATAAGGTGGCCTGTGAGAACAGGGGGGCCACGGAGAAGAGTTTACAGATTATCGAGGAGTTTCTGTATGCATAGATATAAAGCGATATGAGTGAATGGTTGAAACGATGCTTTTCAGGGTTGATGGAACAAGAGGATGTGAGTTGGTATATTCACTATCCCCTATATCTGCTATCACTGTTATACGGCCTGGCGATAAGAGTACGTTTCTTTTTGTACTCTAGTGGTATTTTACATGCAAGAAAACTACCCTGCAAGGTTATATCCATCGGTAATATTACAGTGGGTGGAAGCGGTAAAACACCGATGGCGATCTTTATGGCCGAGTATCTAGCAAATAGAGGGCTGAGGACAGCTATAGTCAGCAGGGGATATGGCGGTTCATTAAAGGGAGGGGAAGCCATAGTGTCAGATGGTTCAAATATATTACTGGGTCCAAAGGAGGCTGGTGACGAACCGTATCTAATGGCTAAAAAATTAAGGGATGTAATAGTTGCTGTCGGAGCGAATAGATATAAGATTGGGTCTGATATCATAAATAGATTCAAAACGCAGTGCATTATCCTGGACGATGGTTTTCAACATATAAGACTAAAGAGGGAGATGGATATACTGCTGATAGATTCGGCCAGGGGGTTTGGGAATAGTTATTTGATACCCAGGGGGATATTAAGAGAGCCACTGGATGGGATTGGAAGGGCGGATGTATTGATGATAAAAAATAATAACAAAAAAGATTTGTATTTGGGCGCAAAGGTCCCAACCATATCATTTCATTACAGGCCAACGCGATTGGAGGGTTTGGACGGAGAGAGCAAGATGGATATTAGCGTCCTCAAGAGAAAGAGGGTTTTTGCCATGGCAGGCATCGCAAATCCAGAAGCCTTTATCAAGACACTTAAAGATACCGGGGCAGAGGTTATTTCAACCCTCTTTTATCCTGACCACCACTGGTATAGCCTTCATGATTTAGAAGATATAAAGGAGAAGATAAAACGAATGCAGGGGGGTGTTGAGCTGGTGGTTACTACGGAGAAGGATATGGCAAGGTTGAGGCACCTTCCTGACCCTGGGATTAATATATATGCAGTCGGAGTAGAATTGATAATAGAAGATCTTGCTGCCTTTCAAGATGTGTTAGCACCACTTGTAGGTGAGACCTAGTTAATGGTATCTACGTTAAAGTTTATATCCTTCCTGTTTAATCTTCTACCCGTATGGTTGTTGGATAAGATTGGAAGGTGGCTGGGAAGGACTGCCTATGCTATTGATAAAAGGCATAGAGAGATCTCTCTGAAAAACCTGAGAGACGTCTTTGGTGGGGAGAAGAGCGGTGACGAGATAACTTCTATTGCGAGAATGAACTTTGAAAATCTTGGTATGAACCTAATGGAGTTTCTCAAGGTGCCGTGGTTAAAGAGGGGTGATGTGGATGGTTATATAGAGTGTGAGGGTCTTGAAAATTTTCTTAATACATACAAAAAAGGGAAGGGTGTAATATTTTTAACAGCGCATCTGGGTAATTGGGAGTTGATGGCGGCGTTTTACGGCCTTACCGGTTATCCTGTTGATATCGTTGTAAGGGATATTGACAGTCCTTTGCTCGATGGATTCACAAGGTGGGTAAGGACAAGGGCAGGGAACAGGACAATCTCTAAAGGAAGGTCTATGAGAGAGTTGTTAAAGGTCTTGAGGGGTGGTGGTATCGTTGGTATCCTGCTGGATCAGAATGTTACCTGGAACGAGGGTGTATTTGTAAATTTCTTTGGGAGGCTCGCATGTACAAACAAGGGACCTTCGCTCCTGGCTGTTTCAAGTGATGCGGGGGTTATTCCAACATTTATAGTGAGAGAAGGCAATAAACACAAGATTATAATCGGCAAAGAGATCCCTGTAGTTTATTCAGATGATAAGACAAGAAATATGGTTGAAAATACCGCCAGGTTTACGAAGGTCATAGAAGATTTAGTTAGAAAATATCCAGAGCAGTGGTTCTGGATTCACCAGAGATGGAAGACCAGACCCGAAAACGACCCTAGGAAGGGGACTCCAATGGCTGCACAGGTGCAGCGCCCACAGGAATAATTAACACAATAGCAGGAGGTACATTTTGTCAAATATAAAGTTAGATATCGGCAACCTTATGCCTTTTTTATCCGATGGTGAGATTGAAAACCTGCAGCCCAACATAAGAAAGATACATGGAGAGATGGAAAGGGGAGAAGGGCTTGGAAGTAAGTTCCTGGGGTGGCTTCACCTTCCATCGAACATCTCGGAAGACCTGATAGATAGGATTGAGGAGACTGCCAGTATAGTAGAAGATAATGCCGATATCTTCATAGTTATCGGTATCGGAGGTTCCTATCTTGGGGCTAGGGCAGCTATGGAATTTGTCAACAGTACGTTCTACAATCAACTTCCGGTAACAAAGAGAAAGACCCCTGAGGTCTACTTCGCAGGTCATAATATAAGTTCCGACTATATCTCTGACCTGATAGACATAATGGGAGATAAGGATATATGCCTGAATGTGATCTCCAAATCCGGGACTACAACAGAGCCTGCTATTGCATTTAGGATCTTAAGAGATGTTCTAGAAAAGAGATATAGCAGGGAAGAATTAAAGAAGAGGATTATAGTCACAACAGACAGGGAGAAAGGTCCATTAAAGGTACTTGCCGATAGTGAAGGATATAGAACCTTTGTCATCCCCGATGATGTGGGAGGCAGGTATTCTGTCCTGACCCCTGTTGGTCTCCTCCCAATCTCCATATCAGGCATCGACATCAAAGAGTTGGTAGAGGGTGCCAGGGTCTTTGAGGGTGTTACATCCAATTCTGATATAAGTAAAAACCCGTCATATCTTTATGCTGCTGCACGGAACCTCCTCTACCAGAAGGGTAAACAGATAGAGATACTCGCAACCTTGCATCCTTCCCTGCATTATCTTGCAGAGTGGTGGAAGCAGCTTGCAGGGGAGAGTGAAGGAAAGAAT
>JAUXIU010000133.1 GCA_030620895.1 Deltaproteobacteria bacterium | reverse complement strand
TTCAAACTCATCTCTGAAATTCTTTACCACACCACGCAATGCCATAACCGCTCCATCTCCAAGTGGGCAGAATGTCCTGCCAAATATATTTGTACAGAGGCTATCCAGTAATTCCAGGTCGTCTTTCCTCCCTTCCCCATATTCTATCCTGTGCAAGACCTTTGTCATCCAGCTCGTACCTTCCCTGCATGGCGTACACTTACCGCATGATTCATGACTGAAAAATTTGTTTATTATATATGCAACCTTTACCATGCAGGTCGTATCGTCCATAACAATAACGGCACCCGAACCAAGCATACTCCCTTTTGCCGCAAGTGAATCGAAGTCCATAGGGGTATCCAGATCATTCTCAATAAGCATAGGTGCCGTAACACCACCCGGGATGACAGCCTTAAATCTTCTGTCATCCTTAATGCCTCCGGCATGTTCGTATATCAACTCCCTTATCGTTGTACCCATAGGAAGTTCATATACGCCTGGCTTGTTTATATGCCCGCTTATGCAGAAAAGCTTTGGACCTGGGCTCTTTTTCGGCCCGATCGAGGCAAACCACTTGGGACCCTTGGTCACTATTGCCGGGATACAGGACAATGTTTCGACATTGTTTATAACTGTTGGTTTTTTATAAAGACCTTTAAGTGCCGGGAATGGTGGTTTTATCCTCGGCTGCCCTCTGTAACCCTCAATGGACTCTAACAATGCTGTTTCTTCTCCGCATATATATGCACCAAACCCCCTATGGACAAAGATATCTAGATTAAAGTCTGTCCCGAGTATATTCCTGCCAAGATAGCCCTTTGCATATGCCTCTTCGATGGCTGTTTCCAGCCTCCTTGCACCGAATTCGAACTCACCCCTTATATAGATGTATGCCTTGCTTGCACTTATTGCATAGCTGGTTATAATCATCCCCTCTATAAGGAGGTGTGGATCCTTCTCTATTATCTCCCTGTCCTTAAATGTACCTGGCTCACCCTCATCAGCATTACAGCAGAGATATTTCTGTATGGTCGGATCCTTTGGTATAAAAGACCATTTAAGCCCTGTAGGAAATCCAGCCCCCCCCCTTCCACGAAGCCCGGAGTCCTTGACTCTCTGTATAAGCACATCTCCCGAAAATTTGATGGCCTCCGGCAGAGCCCTATATCCGCCGTTGTTGATATATGTATCTATCAGGTGGGATTCCGGAGTATTTATATTCTTTGTAAGTATCTTTTCAAACATAACCCTCTTCGATCGTAATTCATTAATCGTGATTCGTGGTTCGTGATTCGTGTATCGTGTATCGTGGCTCGTGATTCGGGTTTCGATTCACGATTCACGATCCACGAACGACGGTTTTTTAATTCATAATTCCTAACTCATAATTCATTCTTTTCATTCGAGGCTCTTCAATATCTCCTCTACCCCTTCCCCCGTAAGATTCTCGTAATAGTCCTGATTTATCTGCATCATAGGCGCTGTGCCGCACGAACCCAGGCACTCAACCGTTGAGAGTGTAAATTTCTTATCTTTCGTAGTTTCACCCACCTTGATATCAAGTATATTTTCTATGCGGCTTATTATATGTTCCACACCCAGAAGAGAACAGGAGATGTTTGCACAGACCTGTATATGGTACTTTCCCACCGGCCTTTCAACATTGTACATAGTATAGAATGCAGCAACCTCATTTACCTTAACTGGCGGCATATCCAACATATTCGCTATCTGGCGCAAGGCATCTTCTGTGAGTTGGTTCTCCGGATCATCCAACTGGGCTATTCGAAGAGCCGACATACAGGCAGACCCCTTGTCCGGATAACAGGTCGTAGTCCTCTTTATCTTCTCAACTGTCTTTTCAGAAAGCATACCTAATAATACCAATTATTTGTCGACCTCACCAAAAACAGGATCGAGACTGGAAACTATTGCAATAACATCGGCCAGATATTCCTCCCTGCACATGTGATCAATACTCTGGAGATTCACAAAAGAAGGAGCCCTTATCTTTAGCCTGAATGGTTTTTCTGAACCATCACTGACTATATAAAACCCCAGCTCGCCTTTTGGAGATTCAATGCTACTGTAAACCTCACCTGGTGGAACCTTGAAGCTATGCGAAACATACTTAAAATGGTGAATAAGCGATTCCATATTCTTATATACATCCTTCTTTGGAGGCGGAACTATTTCAGGCATATCAACATTTACAGGGCCATCGGGGATATCCCTTAGTGCCTGTTTTATTATCCTTGCTGCCTGTCTCATCTCCTCAATCCTTACTATATATCTATCGAAACAATCTCCATTCTCGCCTGTCGGTACATCGAAATCTAACCTGTCGTATACCAGATAGGGTTCATCCTTCCTTATATCCCACTTAACCCCACTCCCCCTAAGTGAAGGACCGCTAAGGCCAAGGTCTATTGCATCTTCAGCCGATATGATCCCAACACCTTTATTTCTCTTAAGCCATATCCTGTTCTCTGTAAGGAGCTGTTCATAGTCATTTACCCTCTTCGGAAGCAAGGTGGCAAATTCCATACACCTTTCCTTGAAGCCATCCGGGAGATCTAACCTTACACCTCCGATCCTCATATAGTTGGTTGTCATCCTTGCACCGCATAACATCTCAAGGAGGTCAAGGACCATCTCCCTCTCCCTGAATGCATAGAGGAGAACGGTCATCGCTCCAAGGTCAAGGGCCCATGCCCCAACACCAAGCAGATGACCACCTATCCTCGACAATTCAGATGCTACTACCCTTATATACTTTGCCCTCTCTGTGATCTCAATACCCAGCAGCTTCTCAACGGCCTGGACATATGCAAGGTTATTCGTCATCCCACTCAGATAGTCAAGCCTGTCTGTATATGGGACAAATTGGGGATAGTAGAGGTTCTCAGCTATCTTCTCAGTCCCCCTGTGGAGGTACCCTATATCAGGTTCTGCCTTTACTATCCTCTCACCCTGCATATCAAGGATGAGATGAAGCACGCCATGGGTAGACGGATGCTGGGGCCCCATATGCAGGGTTATCTCTTTTGTTCTTATTATCTCTTCTTTTTCAGCCATCTCTTGTTTATTTTTTCTCTTCACCAAACGGGTTGTATCTGTCCTTATAACCTCTTAGCGGATAGTCCTTTCTAAGCGGGAAACCATCCCAATCTCCCGGCAAATAGATGCGTCTTAAGTTCGGGTGTTTGTCAAAGACAATGCCCAACATGTCATAGGCCTCTCTCTCGGCCCAGTCTGAAGACCTCCAGATATGTGTTACAGATGGAGCCTTTTCAAATTCGTCTATCTTAATTTTCAATCTTAGCCTGTGTTTGTGCGGGATTGAATAGAGATGATATATAACCTCAAATCTTGGAACTTGCGGATGATAGTCGACGGCAAGTAAATCTGAAAGGAAATTGAATTTCAGGCGTACATCGCTCTTCAGAAACATACATATATTTACAAGCCTTTCTTTATTTATAAGGTGTGTTACTTCTTCTCTATCTATCTTCGTCTCAAGGATGGAGTCCCCGAATCTCTCCTTTAATCCATTAACAAGGAGAGATTCACTTACCATCTTATCTCTTAACATCAATTATCCCTCGTATACCTTGAAAATATTGATGGCATCTCTCTCTTTATCTTCTCCTGTAGTTGTAAGAAACCGTACATCAGGGCCTCCGGTCTCGGTGGACAACCGGGGATGTAGACATCAACAGGTATTACGAGGTCTGTCCCCTGAACAACGCTATATGTGTTGTATGGTCCACCTGCAGAGGCACACCCCCCCATTGCTATTACCCATCTTGGTTCAGCCATCTGGTCATAAAGCCTCTTTACAGCAGGTGCTATCTTTTTAGTCATCGTCCCAGCAATGACTAT
>JAUXIU010000050.1 GCA_030620895.1 Deltaproteobacteria bacterium | reverse complement strand
AGGATAAGGTGATTTTGGACTCTACTTCTGGGAATACCGGGATCGCATATGCTTGGATAGGTGCTGTAAAAGGTTACAAGGTAGACCTGGTTGTCCCGGGAAATGTTAGTGAGGAGAGAAAGAAGATTTTAATGGCCTTTGGGGCTAATGTGATATTTTCTGATCCTCTGGAGGGTTCAGATGGTGCGATAAGGCTTGCCTGGAAGTTATATGTTGAGGAGTCAGAAAAGTATTGCAAGCTTGACCAGTATAATAACCCTTCTAATTCCAAGGCCCATTACGAGACAACAGGCCCTGAGATTATAGAGCAGACAGAGGGTACGATAACACACTTTATAGCCACAATAGGTACAGGTGGTACTATAATGGGGGTAGGTAGAAGGTTAAAGGAGTTTAATCCCAATATACATGTCATAGCTGTAGAGCCGGATTCGCCTTTTCATGGATTAGAAGGTCTCAAACATATGGCATCTTCCATCGTTCCTGGTATTTATCATGAAGAGGCTCTCGATAAAAAGCTCCCTGTTCCGACCGAAGAGGCATATGATATGGTCAAAAGATTGGCAAGGGAGGAGGGGCTACTTGTGGGTCAATCCTCAGGAGCAGCGATGTTGGGGGCCATGCAGGTGGCGAGCAAGTTAAAAAGGGGTATAATTGTAATAATCTTTCCTGATGGTGGAGATAAATATCTATCCACAAGGCTCTGGGAATAAATAGAGAATGATATATATAAATGAACAACTCTATACTGAAATTAAAGACCATGCAATGGATGTATATCCCTCTGAAGGATGTGGGGTTCTGGTTGGAACAGGAGATAGGGTTTTAAAGATATACAGGGTTGAGAATATAAACAAGGAAAGGGCTAATGACAGGTATGAGATAGACCCAAGTGATATCCTTCGTATCGAGAAAGAGGCATCCAATGAAAGTCAGGATATTATTGGCTTTTATCATTCTCATCCTGACCATCCAGATATGCCATCTGATTTTGACAGGGAAAGGGCGTGGCCTGATTATAGATATATTATAATATCCGTACGCAATGGAACGGAGGTTTCCATTAGGTCATGGAAACTTGTTGATAATAGAGAAAAGTTTGAAGAAGAAAGATTGATGATAGAGGGATGAAACCATGAACTTTACAGAAGAGCAGATTGAACGGTATTCAAGACATATAATCCTTCCTGAGATTGGAGGGAAAGGGCAGTCGAAGCTTTTAAAGAGCAAGGCCTTTGTACTTGGTGCCGGTGGACTTGGATCGCCTGCACTTCTTTATTTGGCTGCGGCTGGTGTTGGTACAATCGGTGTAATCGATTCGGATTGTGTGGAATTAAGCAATCTTCAGAGACAGATAATACATAACAACCTCCGGGTAGGTGTGCCGAAGGCAAACTCCGCAAAGCAGACCATAGAAGAATTAAATCCGGATGTAAATGTGATTATATACAACGAAAGACTTAATGCAGATAATATAAGGGGTATAATAAAGGAGTATGATGTACTTCTGGATGGAAGCGATAACTTCCCTACCAGGTTTTTAATGAACGATGCTGCTTTCTTCGAAAGACGAACACTTGTGTCTGGAAGCATGTTCAGATTTGACGGGCAGGTTGCAACTTTTAAGCCTCACGAGGGTTATCCCTGTTACAGGTGTCTCTATCCTGAACCGCCGCCGAAGGGGCTTGTCCCGAGTTGTCAGGAAGCCGGTGTCCTTGGTGCACTTGCCGGTGTTATAGGTGTTATTCAGGCGGTTGAGGCTATAAAGGAATTGCTCGGTATTGGTGAGACACTGGCAGGGAATCTCCTTGTATTTGATGCCCTTAAGATGCAATTTAGGAAGGTTATAGTCAGAAGAGATCCCGACTGTAATCTTTGTAGTGAGAGGGCTTCTATAAAGGAGCTTATTACATATGAAGAGAGCTGCGAGATGCAGGCAGTGAAGATTGAAAATTGAAAAAACCGTCGCTCGTGATTCGTGTTTAGTGGTTCGATTCACGATAAACGATTAACGATACACGATATACGTAATGCGATGATTTTGTTTCGTCGAAACCCCCGGAAACTAATTATTGTTTAGGATTACATAGCATGAAATATCAAAAAGGATATCTCGACAATCCAACCTTGCTAAAGATTGAGCTTATGCTTAATGGGATAAGGGTGGGCAAAAAGGCCCTGGATAAGGTGATGGTGGAGATGGCTGGGACGGATGAGATGGTCGATGGTATTGATATTGTGCTGTCTCATAAGACAAAGGCAAATGTTCCATATAAGGAGGAGTTTGCAAGAAAATCCTCTTATTTATTAAAGAGCAGAAGGGATGGTTTCTTTATAACGGATGGTGAGGGCGAGGTGAAGGTAGAGATCCCGCCTATCCCAAATTTCTATAAGGAAAAGACGACCACTGGCATCCCATTTTCCAGCATAGGTGACGTGCATAGCGGTTATGTAGTTATAACACCATCAAAACGCTGTGACTTCTTCTATAGTGACGTAGAATGCCGGTATTGTACCGCCAACTTTGATAGTAATGGAGGGACGGAGAGCACCTATTCCGTAGACGAGGTGCTGGAGACGGTTGAGGCAGCTCACAGTGAGGGTAAGGCTGAGATAATATATCTCTCTATAGGTTTTGGTAAAGAAGAGGACGGTGGCATAAGGTTCTTAAAGCCGTATATAAAGGCGATTAAGAAGCATTTTAACGCCCTCATAGCCGTGGAGGCACTACCACCTATCGATAATATATGGGTAGATGAGACATATGCTATCGGTGCGGATTCTGTAATCTACAACCTTGAAATATTTGACAAGGAACTCTTTGAACTGATATGCCCAGGGAGGGCGAAACTTATAGGAAGAGAGAGGTATATTGATGCCCTGAGATATGCAGCGACCGTATTTCCAAGTGGGACGGTAGCATCTCACCTTATAGTAGGCCTTGAACCACCAGGTTATACTATAATGGGTATAGATTATCTGACAGATATCGGCGTTATACCAATATTACCCATATACAGGCCATCTCCAGGCAGAACTCTCAGGGTTGATCCACTCACTACTGAGGTAATTGCACCTGTATATGCTCACCTGTATAGGACAGTTAAGAAAAAGGGAATAAATATGCATTGGGTAAGAGATATAAGTATTGTAACTACGCCTCTTGAGGGGAGGTTCCTAATAGACGGCGGAAGGGGCTTCAGGTCTATTATACGAGACTTCTACAACACAAAAGTCGGTTTAAAGACTGCCTGGGGACTTGCTACCCTTAGAAGAAAGCTCAGGGTTAAGGAGTCAGGTGAATCTTCGGGTTCTTCAAGCTCTTAGGGATTGCCATGAAGATTGAGATTGATAGGCGCCCTCTCTGGCTCCTCCTATTGCTAAAGGGGATCAGGCCCTTATCATTTTTAGGGATTGCCTTTGTATTTTGGTATCTTCTTTCGATTCCAACACCCGAGGGATTGACCCTTGCCGGCAGGAATGCCATAGCTATATTCCTTGTATGCCTTTTCCTTTGGGTTTCAAACCTTATCCCTCTGGCGGTTACAAGTATCCTTGCTATTATTATGGTTCCCTTATTTGGGGTATTGACTGAAAGGGAGACCTTTGCGCTTTTTGGTAATGAGGCGGTCTTTTTTATCTTGGGTGCGTTTATACTTGCCGGTGCGGTAATGCACTCAGGTTTGAGCAAAAGGATCGCATTGAGCATAATGGGGAGGTTCGGTGATTCTTCGAGAGGGCTTGTAAGGGCCATATTCCTGCTTGCAGCGATTCTTTCCTTCTTTATGTCTGAACATGCAGTTGCAGCAATGTTATTCCCTATAGTGCTGGAGATAGCAAAGGGATTGAAATTGAGGCCCGGAAGATCAAATTACGGCAAGTTGCTCTTTATATCCCTTGCGTGGGGATGCATAATCGGCGGTGTGGCTACATTCCTGGGAGGTGCAAGGGTACCCCTCGCAGTCGGGATATTAAAGGAGACGGGTGGAGAAACCATAGGTTTTATTGAATATACGGTAGCTGTTTTCCCGGTAGTAATAATTATGCTTGTTGTTGGCTATAATGTCCTTGTAAGGCTCTTTCCGGTGGATATCCCAGAGATGGCTGATACGGGCGGTCTGCTTTCAAGGAGACTCCAGGAGCTTGGAAAGGTAAGTTACAATGAGTATGCTGTTGGAACAATTATGTTTGTTACTGTCCTGGCCTGGGTCTTTCTGGGGGGCAGGTTAGGGCTTGCAATTATAGCCCTTACATCTGTCGTTGTGCTTTTTATTTTCAGGCTTGTGAGATGGAAGGATATTGAGGAGTATGTAAACTGGGGTATCATTCTGATGTATGGCGGCGCTATTATCCTTGGAACGGCACTTGATAAGAGTGGTGCCGCGGCATGGATGGCAGATCAGACGATAGGTGCCTGGGCAAGGACACCATGGGTTGTAATTGCACTCCTTTCCCTTACCGCACTAGTGCTTACAGAGGGGATAAGCAATGTGGCTGTTATAGCCATACTTATGCCCGTAGGGATAGGTATGGCCAGTAAATTTGGCATAGATCCCGTTATAATCACCTTTTCTATTGCTGTGCCTGCTGGACTTGCATTTTGCTTGCCGATGTCAACACCGGCTAATGCGATATCTGTCTCATCGAACTATGTTGGTGTAAAGGATATGGCAAAGGCAGGTATCTTCATGGGTATAACGGCATGGATCGCGTTTAATATTGTTGCGCGGGTTTATTGGCCGATTATCGGATTGGGCTTTTAAATTTTATGAAGAATATTATCTTAATATTGTCAGTATCTGGAACTTCAGATGAGGCACTTGAATTTGCCATAAAGAAGGCAAAAGAGGAAAGTGCTAAGCTTACTGCGCTCTATGTCCTTGATACAGGATTGACGGATGAGGTCTTTGATAGATTTACAGATATAGGATTTATAGGGGATAAGCCATCCACTCAGCTAACAGAGGCCATAATTAAAGAATACAGGCAGAGGGGATATGAAGAGCTGGGCAAGGTGCAGATAAGGGTTATGGAGGAAGGGCTTGAGTTTAATCCTATGATGGTGAATGGTAACTTTCTGGAGTGTGTATTGAATGCTATAAAGAAACAGGAGGCGGATATGGTTATTGCTGTAAGGAGAAAGAGGTCTGCCTTTAAGCGCTATTTCTCTCAGTCGGTTGTGGATGATCTTAAAGAGAAGGCACCATGCGAGGTTGTTATGTTTGAAGTGGAATGAAGTTATGATTACACAGATTAAAATTAGATTACACCGATTAAAAACATTACAAAATTAATGGGTTAGAAATCTGTGTAATTTTTTAAAAATCGGCGAAATTAGCCCATTTAGGGACGCTCCCTTCGCCAAGATGGATTGAAACCTACATGCTGTTAGAAATGATGCGATTAATAAGAGCATCAGGCTCTTACAGCATGTAGTTGAAATTAGCAAAAATTTCGTAACGTTAGTTTCACAGACATTTTTCTGTGCGGAGTAATCGATTATAATAAATGTGATACCAGGAGGAGATAATGGCCGAGCAGAAGAGCACAAATATAAAATGGCACCACGGGAAGGTAACAAAGGATGATCGTAAACAACTGCTTAAACAGAGGGGAATAATACTGTGGCTTACTGGGTTGTCTGGAGCCGGCAAGTCTACTATTGCGGTTGAACTGGAACACGCACTCCTGGAGAACGGACATCATGCCTATGTTCTTGACGGCGATAATATTCGTCATGGACTCAATAAAAATCTTGGCTTTTCACCCGAAGACAGGGGCGAAAATATACGCCGCATCGGTGAGGTGGCAAAACTCTTCTGTGATGCAAATCTAATAACCATAACGGCATTTATCTCACCATATCGCCAGGACAGGGATAATGTCAGGGCCATCCAGAGGGTGGGTGAATTTATAGAGGTGTTCGTGAAGTGCCCAATAGATGTTTGTGAGGCTCGTGATACAAAGGGTCTTTATAAAAAGGCCCGTACCGGTGAGATAAAGGAATTTACAGGTATATCTGCACCTTATGAGGAGCCGATAAATCCGGAGATTATCCTGGATACATCGAAGATAGCACTCGAAGAGTGTGTGAAAACAATACTGGGTTATCTTGAGGAGAGAGGATATATCACCTTCGATTGAGGTCTTATAGATATGAAAAAGAGAATGATGAAGATAGGAGATATTTCAAAGGATACAATAAAAAGGCTCAATGCCATGTCAGCGGAAGAGCTCATTGTGTGGGCCTTCGAAAATTTCGGCGAGCGGGCTGCGATAGGGACAAGCCTTCAGCTTACCGGTACGGTGATCCTCCACATGGCTAGCAGACACTTTAAAACCTTCAGGGCTTTTACAATAGATACTCACCGTCTCTATCCCGAGACATACGATATGATTCGCAAAACGGAGGAGAGGTATGGCATCAAAATAGAAAAGTTCATGCCCGATGAAAGTGCCTTAAAGAGCATGATCGACCGGTTCGGTGAGTACCTCTTTTTTATAGATAGGGCGAAGCAGGAGTATTGCTGCTATGTACGCAAGGTGGAACCACATCGCCACGCCCTTGCGACCCTTGAAGTATGGATTACGGGTCTGAGGAATGATCAGTCGGAGCACAGGAAAAAGATGAAGAAGGCATCTATCATAGAAGAGGGGGGACGGAAGATCCTAAAGCTCAATCCACTTATCGAATGGACAATACAATCTGTCTGGAAGTATATAAAGGAAAAGAAGCTTCCCTATAACGTCCTCTTCGATTGGGATTTTGACAGTGTGGGGTGTGTTATTTGTTCTACACCGCTTCTTAAAGGCGAGCCACCTCGAGCGGGTCGGTGGAGGTGGTTTAATCTCTTAAAAGAAAAGGATAAGAAGGAATGTGGAATCCATGCTAGTAATGAGTAGGGAGCAAGCAGTAAAAAGAGAAGCTAGAGGTTGGAGGAGGGAGGTTAGAGGCTTCAACCTCTAACAAATTACGAATTAAGGTATTTCTGTTAAATAAGTCTAAGGAGGTTTGAGGATGTTAAATACGATAGAACCCCATGGCGGTAAATTGATCAACCGGATGATAGAGGGGGACGAGAGAGAGGGGCTTGAGAAAAGAGCTGTGGAGATGAAGGCTATTACACTCAGTTATCGTGAGGTTTCCGATCTTGAGATGATAGCCATTGGTGCATTCAGTCCTCTGGAGGGTTTTATGTGCAGGGATGAGTACCACAGTGTAATCGATAATATGAAGTTTTGTAACGGGCTGCCGTGGACGATACCTGTCACCCTCTCTGTATCTGAAGGTGAGGCATCTAATTATAAGGAAGGTAATGACATCGTTCTCAATGACGAAAAAGGGAACCTCCTTGGTATCTTACACCTTGAAGAGAAGTATCCGCACGACAAGGAAAAAGAGGCCCTCGAGGTTTACGGTACGACGGAGGAGGACCATCCAGGTGTAAAAAAGGTTTATGAGATGGGAGATATCCTGCTTGGTGGCAAGATATCCGTAATAAATAAGCCTGTGCATGATGATTTTAAAGAGGACCGTCTTGACCCTATTGAAACCAGAAAGCTTTTTAAAGAGAAGGGGTGGAGGAGGGTCGTTGGTTTT
>JAUXIU010000049.1 GCA_030620895.1 Deltaproteobacteria bacterium | reverse complement strand
CCACTGATCAGCTTTGTTATCATCTCGGAGAGTTTTACGAAGAAGGCATGGAGGTTTATTTTGTTATATCCTTTTTTACCTGTCCCGGTAGTTTCACCTTTATTAGAAGAGTAGATATACATAATATCGATATCAGAACTGAAGTTTAACTCCATTCCACCCAGCTTGCCCATGCCTATGACAACAAACGCCGCTTCTTTTTTATTACCATTGTTGTCTATATAGAAAGGTGTACCATGTTTTTCCTTAAGCCTTCTCAGACATATAGCAACAGTGATTTCCATGGTAGCACTTGCAAGGGCAGAAAGTGCAGCAGTTGTCTCGACCATGGAGGTCAGGCCAAGCAGGTCTCTGGAACCGATCCTCAGATACTCTCGCTGCCTGTAAAGCCGAAGGGCTCTTGCAATCCCATCCGTATCGTATATATCTTTTGTCCGGGTATTCAGCTCCTCTATAAGGGTTTCCAACCCTTTTTCGCTATATGTCTGATCTTCTACGAAAAGTTCATCAAGCAGGGTCGGGTTTTTGACGATATAGTGAGAAAGCATCTGTGATGATCCGCATATTGTAATAAGCATTTTAAGTTTCTTTTCTTCCTTTAAAAGAAAAGAGGCGGTTTTGTTTGAGATTGTTGAAGCTATCTTTTCTAGGTTGTTGAGTGCATCATCTGCGGAGGGAGATAGTACAGTAAACCCTATAATCTTAGTTATATCCTTTCCAAGCGTGTATCCGGATAGGAGCCTGAGATTTTTCAAGGCCCTTTTGGCGTCTTTAAATCCCTCGGATTCAAGGGTAACAGCGGCCTTTTCTTCGTCTATATAAAGTATATTGCCATTCATTGTTATAACAGGATGCACGCCGTAAGCCCCGCCTTGTAGGCGGGGTCAAGGCGTGCTAAGGTAATGGAAACTTCCTTGCTGTCAAGATGCCTCGCCCTGTGGGCGGGGTATCTTCACTTTATACCAGTTTAGAGCCAGATGTGTAAAGGCAAAGTGGGACAAAGATTTCTCAGTGAGAACAGATTTGAGATCTGCCCCCAGGTACTAATGTCCCTAGGTAATAATGGTTGACATTTTTAAGGTCCTGCTCTAATATCAGCCTAAAAATGCAATTATTATCCCACAGTATTCCTGCGGGATCCGGTTAGAAAGGAGAAGAGATATGTCAGAGAAAATACTCCATGTAACTGATGCAAATTTTGAGATCGAGATTTTAAAATATGACAGACCAGCCCTTGTAGATTTCTGGGCTACGTGGTGTGCGCCGTGCAAGGCAATTACCCCGATTCTTGAAGAGATGGCGGAGACTTATATTGGCAAGGTAAGGTTTGCAAAGATGAATGTGGATGAAAACCCTGCAACACCTAGCAAGTATGGGGTTAGAGGTATCCCAACATTGATTCTTTTTAAGGACGGCCAAGTGGTAGATCAGGTGGTTGGAGCCGTTCCAAAGAGCCAGATACAGGAACTCATAGATAAGGTAATAACCTGACATAGGTATGGCATGCAGGAGTACCGCATTTCAAATAGTCATGGAAGTTCACCATTAAATGATAACGTCTATTTGGTTCAACTTAAACCACACTTCTTTAATTATACAAACGTCATATATAGATGCACTTACAGAGTGTTAGAACAAAGCAGACCAAGGCGCGACGAAGGTGAGGAGTGAGGCGTACTTTGTAGTACGCCGCAACGACAAGCCGAGGAGCCGGGGCACCCACACGAAGTGTGGGTCGGGTATGCAAAGTTATGACGCTCTGAATAGATAAAAATAAGTGGCATCTATTCTATTACCCCCCTTCAATTTGAAACCGAAGAATTTTAAATGAAAAACACTTATATCTATATCTTGCAAGGGGAACAACCAACCTGGCAGAATTACCCGATATCCAAACAAAATATAAATTGATGAAGCGCTTGTTTGTGATATTATTCGTGCTCTCTATCCTACCACATATGTTATATAAAAAGGTTTAGGTTGGCAATAGTCCTTTCACAAAACGCACTCACCGTCCTGCAGAAACGATACCTTAAAAAGGATGAATATGGCCATATTATAGAAACCCCAGAAGATATGTTCAGAAGAGTAGCAAGCACTATAAGCAAGGCTGAGCGCATCTATGACCCCAGGGCGGATGTAAAGAGAGTGGAAACAGAATTCCTTGAAACAATGTCGAACCTTGAATTTCTCCCGAATTCGCCGACACTTATGAATGCAGGGAGAAAGCTCAATCAACTCTCAGCATGTTTTGTAATCCCTGTTGAGGATTCTCTTAATTCGATATTTGAGGCGGTAAAGCACACAGCCTTGATTCATCAATCTGGCGGGGGCACAGGTTTTTCCTTTAGCAATCTGAGGCCTTCAGACGACATGGTTGGGTCGACAGGGGGCATTGCCAGTGGCCCTGTTTCGTTTATGAAGGTCTTCAATGTGGCGACTGAGGTGATAAAGCAGGGTGGAACGAGAAGAGGAGCGAATATGGGGGTGTTAAGGGTTGACCATCCCGATATAGTGATTTTTATAACCGCAAAGACCCCCCCGGGTGAACTTACAAACTTCAATATCTCTGCTGCGTTAACAGATGCCTTCATGGATGCATTGGGGAACGATGGGGAGTATCCACTTATAAATCCACGGACAAAGAAAATAGTGGGTTATAAAAGGGCAGGGGAGGTTTTTAACCTTATAGTTGAATCTGCCTGGAGGAGCGGTGAACCAGGGATTCTTTTTATAGATAGGATTAACAGGGCAAATCCCACACCTCAGCTTGGGAAAATTTCAGCAACGAATCCATGCGGTGAACAACCGCTTCTACCTTACGAGTCCTGCAATCTGGGTTCAATAAACCTTATGAAAGTGCTCAGAAAGAAAGAGGGGAGATGGGAGATAAATTACAAGAAACTCGGAAGTCTTGTAAGGCTAGGTGTCAGGTTCCTTGATAATGTTATAGATATGAACAAATACCCCCTACCTGAGATAGAGACTATTACGAAGGGGAACCGTAAGATAGGACTGGGTATTATGGGATTTGCGGATATGCTTGTGAGACTCAGAGTTCCTTATTATTCCGACAAGGCCCTTGAGATTGGAGAAGGGATTATGGAGTTTATTAATAGTGCGGCTTGGGAGGCTTCGATGGAGCTGGCAAAGGAGAGAGGTGCCTTTCCAAATTTAAAGGGAAGCGTATTTGATGAGGAGAGTAGAAAACCTGTAAGAAACTCTACTACAACAACTATCGCTCCTACTGGGACATTAAGTATAATTGCAGGCTGTTCAAGTGGCATTGAGCCGCTATATTCCCTCAGTTATACGAGACAGGTTTTAAACGGAACACAGCTTCCCGAACTGGACCCTATTTTCCAGGAGGTTGCCAGAGAAGAAGGTTTCTATAGTGATGAGCTTATGGATTATGTGGCAAGTGGTGGTAAGCTCTCAGAAAGGAGAGATGTCCCTGATTATATAAACAAAATCTTTACAACTGCGTTTCAGATTCTTCCAGAGGACCATATAAAGATACAGGCTGCATTTCAGAAACACACGGATAACGCGGTTAGCAAGACAATAAACTTTTCCAACAAGGCAACTTCAGAAGATGTAAGGAAGGCCTATCTCCTTGCATACAAGCTTGGGTGCAAGGGTGTAGCAGTTTACAGGAGTGGCACGAGAGAGCAACAGGTGTTAACATGTAACAATACACTATACTGTTAAAAAAAGCCTTGAATGTTATATTGCAAATCTGATAAAAGGTTGAGGCCGTGAAGAAGATAGCACCATCAATTCTATCTGCTGACTTTGCAAATCTTCAAGAAGAGATTAAGGCCGTTGAGGATGCTAAAGCCGATTATCTACATATAGATGTAATGGACGGCCATTTTGTGCCGAATATAACGATAGGTCCACCAATCGTTGAAGCAGTAAGACGTGTAACAACTCTTCCACTTGATGTCCATCTTATGATCGAGTCTCCTGAAAGGTTTATTCCTGCATTTGCAAAGGCAGGCAGTGATATAATAACTGTCCATATAGAGGCATGTAAACATCTGCACAGGACTATTCAGCAGGTTAAGGAATTTGGTATCAAGGTGGGTGTATCCTTAAATCCATCAACATCTCTTAAGTTGCTGGATCACGTCATTGAGGAAATTGACCTTGTGCTTATTATGAGCGTAAACCCCGGGTTCAGTGGGCAGGAGTTTATAAGGTCTTCCTTGAGAAAGGTCGAGGGGGTTAGAAAGAGGTTGGACACAGAGGGTTTAAAGGCTGAGCTTGAGATAGATGGCGGAATAAAGGTCCTAAATATCGCCGAGGCATCGAGGGCTGGTGCGGATGTATTTGTAGCTGGTTCAGCAATCTTTGGAAGCGAAGATTATAAGGGGACTATTAGGGCGATGAGGAAAGAGATAGGCGAATAAATATACAGGGATGTGATTACGCTAGTTATCTGATTGTGTTGACTGAAGTTATCGGGGCGTGGCTCAGCCTGGTAGAGCACCGCGTTCGGGACGCGGGGGTCGGAGGTTCAAATCCTCTCGCCCCGACCAAAAAACAAGATATTTATTGCTTGCTTAATGTTTTGTAATATTGTAACTTTGGCACTAAATAAAAAAAAACAATAAAAGGAGGAGGTAAGGCATGGCAAAAGCAATGACGAAGTCGAAAATCACAGACCACATCGCCAAGAAGGTAGGGGTAACGAAGAAGTTGGCAAGTACTTTCCTTGATGAATTCGCAGCTCTTTCATACAAGGAAGCAAAGAATTCGTTTACTATCCCTGGCATTGGCAAGCTTACTATTGTAAGGAGAAAGGCACGCATGGGTAGAAATCCGGCTACAGGCCAGACCATAAAGATACCTGCAAAGAGGGTCCTTAAGTTTAGGGTCGCCAAGGCTTGCAAGGATGCAGTGTTGAGGAAGTAGAACCGAGCTATTAAATTAACCTTATAAACTTGGGGCGGTTATGAAACCCGCCTCAAGAGGATCCCTGTACATATCAGGTCTGGATTATTCGTTAGAAAACACCTTCTATACAGAGCGTCATAACAGGATGCACGCCGTAAGCCCCGCCTTGTAGGCGGGCTCGAGGCGTGCTAAGGTAATGGGAATCTCCTTGCTGTCAAGATGCCCCGCCCTGTGGGCGGTGCATCTTGACTTTGCATACCCGACCCACACTTCGTGTGGGTGCCCCGGCTCCTCGCCTTTGTCGTGCCTTGGTCTGCTTTGTTCTAATACTCTGTATGCGCATCTATTTATGACGTTGTGTATAAAACACCCATCCTTTTTTGCTGAAGTTGAGGGATAGCTATAATTGATGATTGTTGGTTATGGCGTCGTAATCGTGTCTTTATTTGCTTTGGCTTCAAAGGAGGGACGGATTTTTCATTGCATCCACTAATCTTTTTTCTTACTTAACAGTATGCACGCCGTAAGCCCCGCTTTATAGGCGGGCTCGAGGCGTGCTAAGGTAATGGAAACTTCCTTTGCTGTCAAGATGCCCCGCCCATAGGGCGGGGCATCTTCACTACCTTTCATTTTATCTTTGGAGTATTGTATGCCGAATAACGATCACGAGAGAGGTGTGGCTGAACTTTGCATTAATACCATAAGGATGCTCTCTATTGATGCCGTGGAAAAAGCAAAATCGGGGCATCCAGGTTTACCTATGGGCGATTCAGCGCTTGCATATATCTTGTGGACGAGGGTTTTAAGGCATAATCCCAAAAACCCGAGATGGCCTAATAGAGACAGGTTTGTACTTTCGGCAGGCCATGGTTCCATACTACTCTATTCACTCCTCTATCTGACAGGTTATGATCTATCCTTGGATGAGATAAAGCAGTTCCGTCAATGGGGCAGTAAGACACCTGGCCACCCTGAATATGCCCCAGATATTGGCATAGAGACTACTACAGGGCCACTCGGGCAGGGCTTTGCAAATGGTGTGGGTATGGCAATGGCTGAATCTTACCTTGCCCAGATATTTAACAAACCTGGTTTCCCGATTATTGATTATAATATCTATGCTATGGTAAGCGATGGTGACCTGATGGAGGGTATATCTTCCGAAGCTGGTTCGATTGCAGGTCATCTGGGACTCGGCAAACTCGTTTATATATACCTCGACAACCACATTACAATTGATGGTCCTACAGAGATCTCCTTTACAGAGGATATTGCCAAAAGATTCGAGTCATACAAGTGGCATGTACAGAGGGTAGATGGCTATGACCTGCCAGAAATAGAGAGATCGATCAATAAGGCCAGGGAAGAGAAAGAGCGACCATCGCTTATAATAGCAAGGACACATATCGGTTATGGCAGCCCAAATAAACAGGATACCAGCGGGATACATGGCGCTCCGCTTGGTGAGGAGGAGGTTAGACTCACCAAGGAGAGGCTAGGCTGGCCAATTGAATCTAAATTTCATCTCCCTGATGAGGCGCTGATGATCTTCAGAAAAGCGATTGATAGGGGCCGTGAGCTTGAAGAAGAGTGGCAGAGGATGTTTGATGTATATATAGAGAGATATCCTGAACTTGCTGCAAAATGGAAATTAACACATGAGAAGAAATGGCCAGAGGGATGGAAAGGTAGTCTACCTGTTTTTAAAGACCTTAAGACTTCTTTAGCTACACGTGTTGCATCTAGTAAGGTCTTAAATGCCATTGTGCCTAAGCTCGACATGCTTCTAGGGGGGTCAGCAGACCTCTCCCAATCCACCGGAACTCTGCTTGAGGAGTTCGGTAATTTCCAGGTTAAGGATTGTGGCAGGAACATACACTTTGGTGTCAGGGAACATGCGATGGGAGGCATAATGAACGGTATGGCCCTAAGTGGGGCAATAGTTCCTTACGGTAGCACCTTCCTCATATTTTCAGACTATATGAAGCCATCAATAAGGCTTGCCGCCATGATGAAGCAACATGTAATCTATATCTTTACCCACGATTCCATAGGAATGGGTGAGGATGGACCGACGCACCAGCCGATAGAACAACTGGCGGGCCTCAGGGCGATACCAGGCCTTACAGTTATACGTCCTGCCGATGCGGCTGAAACGGTTGTTGCCTGGGAGGTTGCGCTTGATCATAGAGAAGGGCCGGTTTCTTTGATATTGGGCAGGCAAGGTCTCCCGGTAATCGATAGAAGTCGTTTCTCATCGGCGAAAGACCTTGCAAGGGGCGGATATGTTCTTGCAGAGTCACAGACAGGAAAGCTGGATTTGATCTTGCTTGCTACGGGGGCAGAGGTGCATCTCGTTTTGGGTGCCCATGAAGAGCTTTCAGGGGAAGGTATAGGTGTCAGGGTTGTGAATATGCCCAGTTGGGATCTTTTTGAGAGACAGTCCGCCCGATATAAAGATGATGTGCTCCCGCCGTCTGTTGAGGCGAGACTTTCAGTAGAGGCTGCATCACCGATAGGTTGGCACCGTTATATTGGTATGAAAGGGGATATTATCTGTATGAGGGATTTTGGGGCATCTGCACCTTACAAGGTACTCTTCGAGAGGTTTGGTTTTACAGTAGATGAGGTTGTGAAGAGGGCAAAGGCCCTTATTTACAGAGTGTCATAACACTCTGTATGCGCACTTATTTATGACGTTGTGTATAGTATAGAGGAGGTATTAGACATGCGGCTT
>JAUXIU010000057.1 GCA_030620895.1 Deltaproteobacteria bacterium | reverse complement strand
TTAAGCTTATAGGTCTTTCCACCAAGGGCAAGGGCCAATATCTGGTGACCGAGACATATACCTAATATGGGTTTTTTACCTACCAGATGCCTTACATTTTCTATAGCATAGGTCACAGGACTAGGGTCGCCCGGACCGTTTGATAGAACGATACCATCCGGTTTGAGCCCCAAAACCTCATCGGCCGGCATGGAGGCAGGAACAACGGTAACCTCACAATCTACATCAACTAAATTTCGTAATATGTTGTATTTTATACCATAATCATAGACTATAACCTTGATTCTATCTTTTGTTCCAACTTTTGAACCATACCCTACCCCAATATTCCATGGACCTTCTTTCCATTTATAAGGGCTATCGCATGTTACCTCCTTCACGAGATCTCTTCCAATTAGCCCCGGAGATTCCTTTGCCCTTCTTAGAAGTCTGGCGATATCCATATCATCAGTGGATATTATAGATTCCATCGATCCTTTTTCCCTTATATACCTGGTAAGTGTACGGGTATCTATACCATAGATTCCTACTATCCCATACCTCTTGAGATAAGTGCCAATGTCCTGTGTCATGCGCCAGTTGCTTGGATAAGGACAGGCTTCTTTCACAATAAAAGCAGCCATCCATGGTCTCTTTGATTCTATATCCTCGCTGTTTACCCCATAGTTTCCTATCTGACTATAGGTCATTGTGACTATCTGTCCCCTGTATGACGGATCTGTAAGTATCTCCTGATAGCCGGTTATCGATGTATTAAAGACCACCTCACCAATCGCCTCTCCTTCTGCACCAAAGGAATAACCTTCAAAGGCTGTGCCATCTGCAAGGACCAATATCGCCTTCTTCTTTTTATTTCTCCCCATTCCTCTATTGTAACTACTCAGGTTGTCAGGTTCACGGTTCACGGTTGACGCCTTGCGTTCTACAGGTTTTTTGAGATAGTTTCTAATCACGAATTCGGATTTCTTGGGCAATATGTACTCTTCATTGTTTTCTAACCTTGAACCATAAACCCTTGAACAATAAACCTATTCTTCACTGTATACCACCTTCCCCTTAACTATCGTCTTTACAACCTTCCCCTTCATACTCCAACCCTCAAATGGCGTATTCCTCCCCTTTGAAAAGAAAAGGTTTGAATCCACTATCCACTCCCTATCCTTATCAACGATGGTTATATCCGCATCCGCACCAACCTTAAGGGTACCCTTTTCAAGACCAAGAACGGTCGCAGGCCCAACTGTCACCCTCTCTATGGCCTCTGATAACCCAAGAAACCCTCTATCGACAAGCCTCAGCGTTAAAGAGAGGGCCGTCTCAAGGCCAACAACCCCATTTGCTGCCCTATCGAACTCCAGATCCTTTTCGATAGAAGAGTGTGGGGCATGGTCCGTGGCTATGCAGTCTATAGTCTTATCCTTAAGGCCCTGTAAAATGGCTTCGATATCATCTTCATCCCTTAATGGAGGGTTCATCTTTGCGTTGGTATTGTAACCCACAACCGAATCATCTGTCAGAGTACAGTGGTGTGGTGTAACCTCGGTGGTTATACTGAGGCCTTTATCCTTAGCAGTCCTTACGAGTTCTACAGAACCCCTGGTACTTATATGGGCTATATGGAGTCTTCCTCTTGTAAGTTCCGCAAGTACAATATCCCTTGCAACCATCGCCTCCTCTGCCGCCCTGGGGATACCTTTGAGGCCGAGTCTTGTTGATGTACTTCCTTCATTCATCACACCATCGCTGACGATGCAAGGGTCTTCACAATGGCTTATTACCGGCATATCGAATACACTTGAATATTCGAGTACTTTTCTCATAAGACCACCATCAATAATAGGCATTCCATCGTCAGACACTGCCACACAACCGGAATCCCTTAACTCCCCCATCTCAGAGATCATCTCACCATTAAGCCCTCTGGTCGCAGCGCCTACAGGGAAGACATTCACCTTGCCTACCTCCGAGGCCCTGTTAAGGATATACCTTGTAACAGATCCGTTGTCATTAACTGGATTGGTATTTGCCATGCATACTATGCTTGTAAAACCTCCGGCCGCCGCAGCCATAGTGCCTGTAGCAATTGTCTCCTTATATTCATACCCGGGATCTCTCAAATGCGTATGTATATCTATTAAACCAGGAAGCACCAGCATCTTCTTGGCATCCAGGACATCCCAGTCCTCATCTGCCTCCAAAGAACCTCCAGAGGGTCTTAGAGATGCCACCTTCCCTTCATAGATATAGAGATCGTAGAGCCCATCAAGACCACCAGACGGGTCTATCACCCTTCCATTCTTTATCACAAGTCTCTTCATCCTACCCCTCCTCTCTTGCACCACCGATGAGGAGGTAAAATATGGCCATCCGCATGGCTATGCCATTCTTAACCTGATCCAGTATCAGAGAGCAAGGGCCGTCAGCAACTTCAGGTGTTATCTCAACCCCCCTGTTTATCGGTCCAGGATGGAGGATAACAACATCCTTAGGTGCCTTCTCCAGTTTCTTCCCATCGAGACCATATAAGGCCGAATATTCTCTAACAGACGGAAAGGATGGTGCCTTCTGCCTCTCCATCTGTATCCTTAACATTATGATTACATCGACATCAACTATCGCATCCTTTAGGTCATGGAAGACACTACATCCCATACTATCGATATCCATCGGTATCATCGTTGGTGGACCAACCACACGTACCTCAGCCCCCATCTTTCCAAGGGCATGTATATTCGAACGGGCCACCCTCGAGTTTGTGATATCTCCAACTATGGCAACCTTCAGCCCCTCAATCCTCCCCTTGGCCTCACGGACAGTAAAGAGATCAAGGAGGGCCTGGCTTGGGTGCTCGTGTGCTCCATCGCCTGCGTTTATCACTGAACATCTTAAATACTTTGCAAGGATATTTGGGGTACCTGATGAGGAATGCCTTACAACAAGACAGTCTGGATTCATAGCCTCAAGATTCTTTGCCGTATCCCTGAGTGTCTCGCCCTTTACAACACTACTGGATGAAGTAGAGATATTTATTGCATCGGCGCTCATCCTCTTGGCAGCAATCTCAAAAGATGTCCTAGTTCTAGTCGATGATTCATAAAATAAGTTGATTATCGTCCTGCCACGCAGCGTTGGCACCTTCTTTATATCCCTTTCAGATATCTCCTTAAAAGATTCTGCAGTTGATATTAAAAGTTCAATCTCATCCCTTGAAAGGTCTTCAGTACTTATAAGATCTTTACTCTTGAGTCTCAATTATCTTCTCCTGCAGGGATTACAACTACCTCACTTACCCCGTCTGTCTCCTTCAGTGATACCTTTACATCCTCCTTAAGGGATGTTGGTATGCTCTTTCCTATATAGTCCGCCTTTATCGGGAGTTCTCTGTGTCCCCTGTCTATAAGGACTGCAAGTTGAATCAACCTCGGCCTTCCGAAGTCCATAAGGGCATTCATTGCAGCCCTTATAGTCCTGCCTGTAAACAACACGTCATCAACCAGCACGATATTCTTTCCATCTACGGGGATAGGGATATCCATCCGTTTTAAGGTGGGCTGGTCTTCTTTTAGAGCAATATCATCCCTGTAAAGAGTCGCATCTACCGAACCTACGGGGACATGCACGCCCTCTATATCTGCAACCTTACCCTCCAATTTCCTCGCCAGGTTTACCCCCCTGGTCGGTATCCCGAGGATTACCAGATTCTCACTTCCTTTGTTCCTCTCGATTATCTCGTGAGCAATTCTGGAGAGTGTTCTTTCTATGCCTTTTTCATCGAGTATTGTCTTTTTCTTCATTGCAAAAAAATACCTCCATACCTGTACAGGCATAGAGGTAACTAAACATATTGAATTTTGATTCTTTCAAATTACTCCCTTTCTTAATCTCTCAGGATCAAATTAAAAGGGTGTTTTACCATTAACCCTTAAAGGTTCTGCCGCATAAATATCATAGTGAAATGTCTTGGTGTATCTATTTAAGAAAATAACGTCTACGTCGTAATACACCGCTATCTCTATCTTGCCATCACCTCTCTCTATCTCTATATTATCTTCCGCTAGTGAAACTTCCCAGATGTATGCAGCTCCTATTATATTCTCCAGGATTTGATCGTCTGTATAAAGGTGAGCGTTCCTGGCATCATCCTCAACCTCAAAGCGGAGCATCCGATAGCCAAACCATGGAGGTGCTAGATTTACCACGAGATACACGGCAGCTGTCAGGATGAGTAACCAAAACAATCTTCTGGAACCTCTTTCCCTAACCAAACCGATATCCCCCAATCTTTATAAATATACACATTTAATAAAGAAGAGTCAATATGTTTCTTAAAAATGCCTCCTCATATACTAAACCCTTCCCACACATGTATATTTGAAACCATGCTTCTTCACCTCAGATGCCTCATATATATTCCTTAAGTCTATCAATGCAGGGTATTTTAAAAGCCCCTTCATCTTCTCCAGGTCAAGCATCCTGAACTGATTCCATTCTGTAAGTATAACGATAGCATCGCATCCCCGAGCCGTATCGTATGCATCCTCGCAGTAAATAACGGCATCTGGTAAGATCTCTTTCGCATTATCCATACCAGCCGGGTCATACGTTCTAATTACAGCACCTTCATTCACAAGCCCCTTAGCTATATCGATTGCGGGAGATTCCCTTATATCATCTGTATTCGGTTTGAATGTTAGTCCCAGGATACCGATGGTTTTTCCATCCAGGTCTCCTACCATCGCCTTTATCTTTTCTATCATCAGCCCCCTCTGCCTCTCGTTAACCCTTATCACCGCCTCTACTATCTCAAAGGTGCAGCCATGCTCCTTTGCAATCCTCGTAATTGCAATGGTGTCCTTGGGGAAGCACGATCCACCATAGCCAGGGCCCGGGTGCAGAAACTTTGGGCCTATCCTCTTATCCAATCCCATCCCCTTTGCCACCAGGTGCACATCGGCGCCCGCCTCTTCACATATTCTGGCCATCTCATTTATAAAGGATATCTTTGTCGCCAGGAAGGCATTGGATGCGTACTTTATCATCTCAGCTGTCTCGACATTTGTTATGACAAACGGTGTCTCTATCAAATACAGTGGTGAGTAGAGGTCCTTCAGGATGGCAATAGCCTGGTCGCTTTTTGCCCCAATAATCACCCTATCGGGCCTCATGAAATCCTCTATCGCCGACCCTTCCCTTAAGAATTCAGGGTTTGAGACAACATCGAAACACTCATCTCCAACCTTCTCTTCCCTTATTATCTTTTCTATAAACCTCCCTGTTCCTACTGGAACTGTGCTCTTTGTAATGATAACCTTATAGCCGTTCATATTCTTCGCAATCGTCTTTGCAACCTCTTCGACATAGGAAAGATCTGCAGAACCATCCTCTCTGGATGGTGTCCCAACCGCAATCAAAATAACCAGTGATCTCTTTATTGTCTCCGCTATATCGGTCGAGAATGTAAGCCCCCCTGCCGTTTCATTCTTCTTTATAAGCTCCTCCAAACCTGGCTCAAATATGGGAATTCTGCCTTCGTTCAGCATCCCTATCTTTTCTTCATCATTATCGACACAGACCACATTCAGGCCAAAATCCGCAAAGCATGCCCCTGTTACAAGGCCAACATATCCGGTACCAATAACACAGATGTTCATTTACTAAGGACCTCCTCTTTATCGTGAATCGTGTATCGAGAATCGTGAATCGAACCACGAATCACGAACGACGGTTTTTATATTCTTCAATCTTCAATCATAATTCGTTAATCGTGTATCGTGTATCGTGAATCGAGCCACGAATCACGAATCACTAACAACGGTTTTTTTATTTGTTTGTTGAGCGCTTGAACCACATAACTGTCTCCCTAAGGCCCTCCTCTAGAGATACAACTGGTCTCCACCCAAGGGTTCCCTTAGCCTTTTTCCAGTCAATTACACTCCGCATCTGCTCGCCTTCCTTTGGAGGATTATGTATTTCTCTGCACTCAGAGCCAGTTAAATCTACAAGTCGTCTGAATAAACCGTTAATATCCGTCTCAATGGCCGTCCCTATATTGAATGTACCGCCTTCGCTGGCAGAGATGGCATGCTTATTTGCCTCAACCACATCGCCTATATATAAAAAGTCTCTTGTCTGACAGCCATCACCGTTTATGACTGGTTGCTCCCCCCTCAGCATTTTTTCAGTAAATATGGCTACAACACCAGCCTCACCATGTGGGTTCTGTCTCGGCCCATATACATTGGAATACCTCAGGGCCACATACTCTAATCGATGTATCATCTTATAATAAAAGAGGTACCTCTCACAAGCGAGTTTTGATATGCCATATGGGCTTAAAGGCCTTTCTGGATGACCCTCATCGGCCGGAAAGTACTCCTGTTCACCATATATAGCACCGCCGGTGGAGGCAAAAATAAACCTCTGCACATCGTATCTTATGCAATTTTCAAGAAGGTTCAGGGTGCCAATGATATTTACACTTGCATCAAAACGTGGGTCTTCTACGGACCTTCTCACATCCATCTGTGCGGCATGGTGATTTACAACTTCCGGTCTCTCTTTTTTAAAAATCTCCTCTGCACCGTTATCCATGATATCCATCCTGTAGAACGTTACCTTTTGATTGATATTCTCCTCTTTCCCTGTAGATAGGTCATCTATAATTACAACGTCGTGACCTGAAACTACATAACTATCCACGATATGAGAGGCTATAAACCCCGCGCCGCCTGTAACCAGAATCTTCAAGCTCTATCTCCCCCCTTTGCTTAGTTATGGGACTGTCCCCATTTACGGTGGGGAAGAAGCAAGGATGCGTAGAATGGGGACTGTCCCTTACGGAAATCAACTACTCTCTCGAGACCTCGCCCCTTTCTTCTCCCACAGTTATGTGATCCTTTATCTTTCCGAAGGTTATCTTTCCAATGCCCTTTACTTTCTTGACCT
>JAUXIU010000079.1 GCA_030620895.1 Deltaproteobacteria bacterium | reverse complement strand
ATGATGAGAATAATGACCCCGTGTATGTCGTTTGTGATTATGAATATGTTCCATCTCTTGAGGATGATAAACATTTTACAACCGGTTTGCGAGGAGAGTTGAGATTACTTAATGATAACTTAATGCTGGGAAGCCAGATTATCACCGAAAATAGAGAGGAGTATCTTTATAATCTCATAGGCATAGATTCCGTATGGCAGATAACGCCGAATACGAGACTTGTAGGTGAATGGGCGTATTCGAGAAAAACAGACGAAAAACAAAGAGGTAACGCTTTAAGAATTGAAGGTTCAACTTCCTTTTTTGATAATAGACTTAAACTTCAGGCTTATGCCACCCAGATAGGTAAAGAGTTTTCCAATCCTGTAAACGTTCAAGAGGTGGGTGTGCAAAAATACGGCTTTATCAGTGAACTTGAATTAGGCAAAAACATCTCTCTTATAACCGATCACTGGGCATCCCGCTCTATGTTAAATGAAATATTCGACAGGCAAACAAAAGCTGATTTCATTTATAAAGACGATAAGCTATTCTTAAGCACTGGATACGGCTTCGATGAAACAATAGATGAAAAAGATACAATAGATGACATATATAGGCACGAAATCGATTTAAAGGGAGGTGTTAAAATCACAGAGAATATAGTTGCTTCTACTGAATATTCCTGGCAGAGGGAGAGTTATGAAAACAAGTTTAAAAAAGAGATTAATATGCTCTCGCCGCGATTAGATATAAAACTTAATAAAAATACATCTTTGTACGGCAGGCACGACTATACCAGTGAAAAGACAAGGGGTACGGATAAGAGATTAACAAACAATGTCACCAGCCTTGGTTTCACGACCCAAAAAGAAGGGAAAAGAAGTTATTTCGAATACGGATTTGTCGGAACAAAAATCGAATCAACCACATTTGGCACAGAAGAAGATATTTCCATAAATGATAGAGTTAGTCTGAGCATTTATGCAAACCAGGTAATCTCAAAAGATAAAAACGAAGAAAGTATAGGATTCAACTCCGAACTGGAGGTCTTTAAGGATCTTTATATAGGAGGTGGCTTTGAGAGAACTAAGACCACAGGCGATACCGATTATGAAGCAACCGCAATAAGCGTAACAGCCGATTATCTAAAAGGTGCAGATGATGCCCTTGGGACAAAGTTTGAATTCCGCAATGATAAGACAAAAAGAGAGTATAACTTTGGAGTCGATTTAAAACTAAAAGTCGACCCCGCTATTTATTTCCTTGCCAAGGTCGAATACCACAAAGAACGCGATTGGGAAAATGAGGAGGATTTAAACAAAACCAAGAGGTTTATAGGCGGCGTGGGTTATAGACCCACTGATAACGACAAATTGAATCTATTGGCAAAGTATGAATATAAAGAGGGCTTAGACAATACCTCTATATCTAAATCAGATTATATCTGGCATATAGCAAGTATAGAAGGAATATACGATATTACTCCTTATGTGGAGCTCTTTGGCAAATATGCTTTAAAGGGCGAGCTGGAAAAGGCAAATGGTATAAGAACATATTCATTAACTGATTTAAAAATGGCGAAATTAACTTAGAAATTCAATTCCTATCTTGACGTGGCAGGTATTTATAGAATAGTTCAGAATGATAACATAGACATAATAAAACAGGGCTTTGCAACTGAAGTAGGCGTAACTATATTTGACCACCTCAGGATTGGCATGGGCTTTAATTTCCTCGATTATTCTGACAATGAATATCCGGACGAAGATTATCAGGGCGTAGGGCCATATATTCAGATAACCTATAAGTTTTAGGATTGAAACCGTAGCGGCCCGGATGATCTCTGTCGGTGTTTTGACTGTTGAAGAAGAGGTTCCATTAAAAAAGGATTGAAACGAGGATTATAAATGGGAGTTGTCCGTGCAGCCTATAAAACTATCAGGCAAGCAGGTGGAAGTCCTGTCGGAGCAATTCCCATTTTGGCTCTGTAGTTATACACGACATCAGGAGAGGGCGACCTCTTTTGGTGAAAGCTCGGAAGTAAAAGTTCCATTTAGTGGGGCGAGCAAGTATGAGGGCCGCAGCGAAAGCGAGCATGTGTCTAAAGCGTTGTTACTCTATTGGAAGCGCTAAGCCTCTTTTATTTTTTTGGAGGGTATATGAGTATTAGGAAAAGATATATTGTCTTTTTTATCTCTGTTTTTATCCTGTTTTTAGGCAGTGATCTATTTGCCCAGCAGGGTCTTTTAAAGGAGAGGCTGGATAATGGACTTACCATTATCCTGGAAGAGAACCATTCCGCCCCTGTTGTTGCCTTTCAGATGTGGGTAAATGTTGGTGGGGCAGATGAGGATGATAAAAAGGCCGGGATCTCGCACCTCCTTGAACATATGCTTTTTAAGGGAACCGAAAGGAGGGAGATTGGTCAAGTGGCAAGTGAGATAGAGGCTGCAGGCGGCCATATTAATGCATATACTTCAAATGATAATACTGTCTACCACATTGTACTTTCAAGCCGTTACTTCGATGTCGGTCTTGATGTCATAAGTGATGCGATCCAGCATTCCACCCTGGACCAAAATGAGTTAGAAAGAGAGATTGAGGTTGTGCTGGAAGAGGTGCGGATGGGTAAGGATAACCCCGGGAGAAGACTATACAAAGATTTACTTTCAACCGCATTTACGACGCACCCATATGGGCGGCCGGTTATAGGGACAAGAGAGACGGTTAAAGACATTGCGAGAGAGGATTTATTAACCTTCTACAGGAAGTGGTATGTACCTCAGAATATGACACTGCTCGTGGTTGGGGACTTTAATAGAGAGCGGGCTTTAGAAGAGATAACCAAAAGCTTAAAGGGTTTCAAAGGGCGAAGGAAGCCATACAGCAGTCGGCCTGTGGAGCCTGTACAAACGCAGTTGAAGGTAGCAGTCTCTACAATGGATATCAACGAGACCAGGCTTGGTATCGCCTTTCATATTCCAGGACTCAGCCATAAAGATATCTATGCCATTGATATACTTGCCTCCATCCTTGGGCATGGCAGAAGTTCCAGGTTATACAAGAGGCTCAAGGATAGGGAACGAATTGCAAATAGTATTTCAGCATATGCGATGACCCCAAAGGAACCAGGCGCTTTTATTGTTAAGGCAGGTCTCGAAAGCAAGAATATGGATAAGACTATTGAAGGTTTTGTAGATGTTATAGAAAGGATACGTTATGAAGGGGTTTCTGTTTCTGAGCTGGAGAGGGCTAAGCTCACGATGGAGAGCGACTTTATCTATGGGCGTGAGACGATGGAAGGAAGGGCTAGGCTGCTGGGCTTCTTTGAGGCTGTTGCAGGGGATTTCGAGTTTGAGGGGGAATATCTTAAAGGCATATCGAAGGTGACATCCGGTGATATAAAAGATGTTATCGATACTTACTTCAGGGAAGAGAATATGACAATCGCAATCATCCTCCCAGGAATGGACAAAACGGTTATAGACCGGGATAAGATTAAGGATCTCATTGAGACCACGATAGAGCGATCCAAGGGATTGTATATGGTGGTGAGTGATGAGGAAGTAAAAAGGCATAAACTAGATAACGGTGTGACACTTCTGGTGAAGGAGGATCATACGAATCCAACAGTGAGTATATATATAGCCTTTCAAGGGGGGGTTAGATTCGAGGATGAGAAGACCAATGGCCTCGGTGGCTTCGTTGCAGGTATGTTAACAAGAGGGACAGGCAAGAGAACCGCGAAAACATTTGCCGAAGAGGTGGAGAATATGGCGGCTGTTGTATCCGGCTTCTCAGCACGTAATACCGTGGGTATGTCTGGAAAATTTCTGTCCAGATACCTTAACCAGGGCATGGAGCTGATGTCTGATGCCATCTTGAGGCCTGTTTTTCCAGATGAGGAGATAGAGAAGGTAAGGATGGATATCCTATCCAATATCAAGAGGGAAGAGGACTATCTTCCTGGATATGCATTCAAGCTGCTTCATAGGGCTCTTTATAAAAGGCATCCCTATGGTATGCCCATATCAGGGACGGAAGAGACCGTTTCAGGGTTTAAAAGGGAGGATATCGTTGAGCATTACAAGAGGCTCATAATACCTGAAGGGATGGTGATATCTGTTGTTGGAGATATCGATAAGGAAGAAGCTGTTAGAAGGATTGTAGAGTTATTTGGGAGTTTCAAGCGTAAGTCCCAACCCATGCCCAAGCCACCGATCGAGGAGAGGGGGGAAGGGATAAGGAGTGTCAGTGTGGCGAAGGAGGCAGAACAGGTTAATATAGCCATAGGTTTCCTTGGAACGACCATGAAGAACAGTGACAGGTATCCACTTGAGGTCCTGGCAGAGATACTCTCAGCTCAAAGCGGTAGGCTATTTGTTAATCTTCGTGACAAGAGGGGCCTAGCCTATGCCTTGAGTGCATTTTCAAGAGTGGGGATGGAGCCAGGTATCTTTGCTTTTTATATTGGTACCGCACCGGAAAAGAGGGATAATGCTATCGATGCCATATTACAAGAAATGAGAAAGATTGCTGATGAGAAGGTAACGGAGGATGAACTCAGGAAGGCAAAGAGCTCGCTAATCGGAGGCTATGAGATAGGGCTCCAGAAGAATATTGCGCAGGCATCAGAGATGTCAAATAATGAACTATTCGGTTTGGGTTATGAAGAGATAAAGAGATATCCCGAGAGGATTGAGAGTGTGACCGCTGACGATGTCCTGAGGGTTGCGAGGAGGTATGTAGACCTTGATTCCTATTCAATTTCAGTGGTAGGGCCGAAGGCAGGTGAATTGAATATTGACGAGTGACGATTGAAGAATATAAAGACCGTCGTTCGTGGTTCGTGGTTCGATTCACGATCTACTGCCTTTATTCACAAATTTTATGAAGTTTGTCGATTGAATTTATTATAATCTCTTTTCTCCGTATCTCTATAAACCCTTCGTCCTTAAAGGTCTTTAAGAGCCTGATGGAGGTCTCCTGTGTTATGCCGAGGAGCTCCGCTATCTCCATGCGTGATAGCGTGAGATTGAGTCTTATCCTTCCATCTTCGCTGATACCGTATTCGCTGGCCAAGGTGCTGAGTAGATGTGCCATCTTTGCCCTTGCGTTCATTAATCCCATACGGCCTATCTTTTCATATGCAAGGTTAAGCTCTCTGCTAAGTGCAATAATTACCTTCTTTGTTATGGATGACTCCTTATCGAGTATCCTGAAGAAGTTTTCCTTTCCGATAAAACATAGTTCACAGTCATCCATTGCCATAGCAGTATTGGAGTGCTGTTTCCCTTCATAGAAGATCTCCATCCCCAAAAGCTCCCCCGGCTGCAGTATCTTGATTATCTGTTCCTTGCCATCCCTTGAGATCCTTAGGAGCTTTACCCTTCCGGATTTCAACACATAAAATCCATAGCATGGATCGCCTTCCATGAATATTACCCCCTTTTTTTTATGAAAAGAGGTTTTTACAACGTCCTTAAAATACTCAAGTTGTTTTTGGGTAAGGTCAGAGAAGATGGTATTATCCCTGATATGGCATTGACAAAGTTGACAGAGCGAACCTTTTTTCATATTTCAATTATAACCAAATTCTGCCAATGTTTCACTGAAATAATGAAGTATGAATTAGGAATAATTCCTAATAGCTTTTTAGGTGGTAGCTTGTTAGGTTGGTTTCCACCTCCTGTTTCTTCCTAAAAAACTAAGAAGCTAAAAAGCTAGTCTAGGTGGTAGCTTCTTAGGCTACTTCCTT
>JAUXIU010000107.1 GCA_030620895.1 Deltaproteobacteria bacterium | reverse complement strand
GTCTCTTTCTTAAAACCACACACCTTGTTAGGGCAGCTCTTTACCACCTCACCATTCTTTTTATGCCTTTCCAAAAGTATAGGGTAGTCACACATGGGGCACCTCTCACCTAAAGGTTTCTCCCATGTTGCAAATTTACACTGTGGATAATTGGAACAGCTATAAAATACCTTTCCTCTTTTAGAACGCCTCTCCACAAGCTCCCCATTGCAACCTTCCATCGGACACTTAACACCGGTGGAGATAGGCTTGACCGTCTTGCAATCTGGATAGCTCGAACACGCAAGAAATCTCCCGAACCTACCTGTTTTTACAATCATTGGTTTCCCACATGTGGGGCACTTTTCTCCGGTCTCTTCCGCCTCCAGGATTTTAATAGTTCCATCTTCCCTCATGACAAAGTCCTTTGTATTTTTACATTCTGGATATCCGCTACATGCCAGGAATTGACCCCTCTTACCCCATTTTATCACCATTGCCTTCCCGCACTTCTCACATTTCATGTCGGTTGGTATCTCTTCCCTCTTTACGTCCTTCATCTCTATGTTGGCCTTATCGAGCAGTTCTCTGAAGGGCCCGTAGAACTCCTTAACAACCTTGAGCCATGACAAATTGCCTTCTTCAACCTTATCAAGTTCCTCCTCCAGATGTGCGGTAAACTTCGCATCCAATACTTGAGGAAAGCTCTTAACAAGAAGGTCTGTTACAAGCAGACCAAGTTCAGTCGGTACAAATTGTTTTTTCTCCTTATTACCATATTCCCTCTCCTGGATAGTTGAAAGAGTGGGGGCGTATGTCGATGGCCTTCCTATTCCATTATCCTCAAGCTCTCTTATGAGTGATGCCTCTGAAAATCTCGGCGGTGGCTGTGTGAAATGCTGCCTTGGTTCAATGGATATTAACCTCAACACCTCGTCTTTTACCAATGGAGGGAGTACGCCATCCCTCCTCTCTTCTTCACCACTCTCATCCCTCCCTTCCACATAAACCCTGGTAAAACCATCAAATATCACCACCGATCCAGAGGCTTGAAAGGTGTATCTACTCAACTTACCCTTTGATGTCTCCACTTCAATCTGTACTGTGGTCTGGTCAAAGACCGCAGGGTTCATCTGTGAGGCGATAAAACGTTTCCATATGAGGCTGTAAAGGTTGAAGTGGTCCTTACTCAAAAATTTCTCAATACCATACGGTGGGTATTTTAAATATGTCGGCCTTATCGCCTCGTGTGCACCCTGTACACCCTTTTTGCCTGGATATGCATTTGGCTTTGTCGGCAAATAGTCCTTCCCGAAGCTCGAGTTTATAAACCCCCTCACCTCTCTAATGGCCTCGGAAGAAATCCTGGTGGAGTCTGTTCTCATATACGTTATGAGGCCGATAGAACCTTCCTTACCAAGCTCCACCCCCTCGTATAACTGCTGTGCAACCAACATTGTCTTTTTTGCTGTAAAACCAAGCTTCCTGACTGCTTCTTGCTGAAGTCTGCTCGTTATAAAAGGGGGCAGTGGGAACCTCTTTTTCTTCTTTTTCTCAATGCCGGTTACAACAAATCTGGAACCTTCTATCTCCTGCAATATCTGTTGGGCCTCCGGTCTGTCTTTGATCTTCAACTTCTTCTCATTTTTCTTTGCCAGTTTTGCACTGAAGCTTTCTTCCGACTCATGCCCTCTAAGCTCTGCTGTTATGCTCCAGTACTCCTCGGGCACGAACGCCTTGATAGCCGCTTCCCTATCACATATAAGCCTGACCGCAACAGACTGAACCCTCCCGGCGCTCAAGCCTCTTCTGACTTTATTCAATCAGAGGGGGCTAATCTCGTAACCAACCAACCTATCCAATATACGCCTTGCCTGTTGTGCTTCGTATTTATTTCTGTCCAATCTCACCGGCTTTTTTATTGCCTCAAGAACCGCCCTCTCTGTTATCTCGTTTATAAGAACCCTGTATATTCGACTTCTATCACCGTCCAGTTCCTCCGCAATATGCCATGCTATCGCCTCGCCTTCCCTGTCTGGATCAGGGGCAAGATATATATTATCCGCAGCACGCGCGGCCTTTCTAATATCTGCAATGGTCTTGCCCTTTCCCTTTATAGTCACATATTCAGGCCGAAAATCATGCTCTATATCAACACCGAGCTTGCTCTTTGGGAGGTCCTTCACATGGCCGACAGAGGCCTTAACCTGAAAACCCTTGCCAAGGAATTTGCTGATGGTCTTCGCCTTTGCAGGTGATTCTATTATTACCAGTGATTTTGCCATAATATATCCTGTTTTCTCACTTCAGAGCCTTCTGGCAAAGAACTTTCCCGGATACTGTTGAATAAACCCCTTTAATTCCATATCCAGGAGTATGCTCAAAACCCTTTGAGTCGGAAGGCCCGTCCTCTGAATTATCCTGTCAACTGTTAGAGTTTCATCATCAGGCATTACACCAACAATCATCTTTTCATCACCTTCAAGCCCTTCAAACGACTCTTTAAAGGCATATTCTTCCTGCCCATCAAACTTTGGTCTTCTTTCCAGTGAAAGAGATTCCATTATATCCATATAATTCTCAACCAACTTTGCACCGTCCTTGATAAGGCGATTAGTACCCATACTCTTCATCGATGTAACATTTCCTGGAAGCGCGAATACCTCTCTTCCACAGTCCAGGGCACAGCCTGCGGTTATAAGCGAACCACTCCTCTGCGAGGCCTCTACCACAAGCACACCAAGTGAAAGACCGCTTATTATCCTGTTTCTCTGGGGGAAATTTGCAGGATATGGCTGTGTTCCCATGGGATATTCAGAGATTATCAGGCCGCTTTCTACTATTTCATCATACAATCTCTTATTCTCTTTCGGATACGGTATATTGACACCTGTACCAAGCACCGCGACCGTAGCCCCTTTTGATGAGAGTGCACCTATATGAGCCGCCGAATCACAGCCACGTGCCATCCCACTTACAACCACAACCCCTGCCATTGCCAGATCACGGGCTATAGATTCAGCCATTCTTCTGCCATAGTGTGTTGGGTATCGTGCGCCGACAATGGCAACAGCATTTGATGAAAGGCAATCCAAGTCCCCCTTCATATAAAGATAAAGAGGCGGGTCGTATGTGGACCTGAGTATTGCTGGATACTCTTTGTCTTTTATCGTAACAATCTTAACCCCTGCTTTATCTATAAGAGCTATCTCATCTTCTACCCGTCCCCAATCCTTGAATCCCTTGATCCCAAGAAGAATATCCCTCCTTATACCTCCAAAAGAATCATAATCCGGGGATTCGAAGACCAACCTGGGTTCCCCAAATGCATCAAGGAGTGCCTTGTAGGTACCCCTGCCAATGCCCTTCACCATTCCGAGGGCAATCCAGTACTTAAGATCATCTTTATACATAGAAAAAAACAGGAATTAGCTGATTAGCTTCTAAAGTAACAGGAATTAAGAATTATGGATTCTTTCTTTTAGATTGGCACCTAATTCATTATTCCTGATTCATAATTCAGGTTTGCTGAAAGCTACCACCTAACAATCTATAGGAATTATTCCTGATTCATCATTCTTGGTTTTTCTTTTCAATCTTCAATTCGTTAATCGTGTATCGTGAATCGAACCACGAACCACGAATCACGAACGACGGTTTTTTTATTCTTCAATCGTAACCTTCAATTGTCTCAATTTCCATTATACTACTCACTATATCACCGCTACGTGCGGGTTTAACGCTTTTGAATATAAATGCAGTTGCTGTATCTTCCTTAACATCTATTAAGATGAGCTCGCCAAGTTTTATGGGTGGCAGCTTTATCTTCTTTTTTTTCTTCATCGGGTCCTTTACGCTTTTCCTCTCTCTGTATATGCCCATTAAATTGCCAACCTCTAATCCGTCTTCTTCTCCTTTATCGATATAAACTATATCATTCTCTGCAACACCTTTCTTCTTTTCAGCAGTTGCAATTATCACCCCTTTCACAGAGGTTTCAGGTATCTTAACAACGGCTTCCTTCATAAGCGGTCCTAGAGGCTTAAGTTTCGCACCTTTTTCTATCTCCCTATAAGAGACGTCTATCCTGGCCTCTAAGGCATCACCAACCTTCGTAATCTCTGCAATCCCAAGCATCTCAACGAGAAATCCAACCTTCTTGCCGGTTATAGGATGCCTGACAGTTTCATCAACGGTAAATATCGAAAAACGGTCATCCAGCTCCACATCCACCCCCTCGGCAAATGAGACAAAAACAAAGTCATCCTGACCAAGGAGCATCTTGTTTTCCTTTGGCTGAACTATAGCACCGCTGGTATCAAGCTCCTTCTTTGAAATAAAAGAGCTCCTCTGCATTAAGGGTGACTCTATACTTATAGCAGGTGGTTCTTCTTCGGCTATAGGAATATACTCAACAGGCGGTTTAAGCTTGTCTAATGGAAGACCTT
>JAUXIU010000009.1 GCA_030620895.1 Deltaproteobacteria bacterium | reverse complement strand
GCCCTGTGGACGGGACATCTTCACTTTGCATACCCGACCCACACTTCGTGTGGGTGCCCCGGCTCTTCGGCTCGTCATTACGGCGTACTACAAAGTACGCCTCACTCCTCGCCTTCGTCGCGCCTTTATTTATGACGTTGTGTATAGTTTGACTTCTTGCTATTCTAAAGATCCTCAAGCCATCGGCTTTAGCCAGTGGTTGTTGACATATCTATAAAATATATTATAAAAGGCTATAAAGATGCTAAAGACAGCTATATTAGGTGCGAGTGGTTATACAGGATTTGAGCTTCTAAAGATATTACTATATTGTCCTGAAGTAAAGCTCTGCGCCATAACATCAAGGCAGTATAAGGGTAAAAAGGTGGCAGAGGTGTTTCCAGCATTGATGGGTTTTGTGGATCAATGCTTTGAAGACACAGAGGATTTTAACGTTGTTTCAGACGCTGAACTTGTTTTTTCAGCACTTCCGCATAAAACATCCCAGGATATTGTTGCCAGACTAGTTGGTATGGGCAAGAGGGTCATCGATCTTAGCGCAGATTTCAGGTTGAAAGACATAGAGGTTTATAAAGAATGGTACGGAGAGCATAAAGCTGGTGATATTCTTCAAAAAGCAGTTTATGGTTTGCCAGAGCTACACAGGGATGAAATAAAGAAAGCAAAAGTAGTTGCAAACCCCGGATGTTATCCTACAGGAGCAATATTAGGAATTGCCCCACTATTGGGTAAAGGCCTTATAGATATTAATACTATAGTGATAGATTCAAAAAGCGGTGTATCGGGAGCCGGAAGGGGATTATCACTTGACAGAACGTTTGTGGAAGTTAACGAAGGATTTAAAGCCTATAATGTAGGGCTACACAGACATACCCCTGAGATAGAGCAAGAGTTAAGTCTAATCTCTGGCAGTGATATTAAAGTTACATTTACGCCGCACCTCCTGCCATTGAACCGGGGAATATTGAGCACTATATATGCTGATTTAAACGAGGATGTCTCCACAAAAAGGGTTTTGTCCATCTATGACGAGTTTTACAAAGATGAGCCTTTTATACGCTTGATGGTTGAAGGCGTATATCCAAATACAACACAGGTCAGGGGTTCCAATTTCTGTGATATAGCTATTAAAGTAGACAGTCGCACCAAAAGAGTTATAATAATTTCAGTGATAGATAACCTTATTAAAGGCGCTTCTGGTCAAGCGGTGCAGAATATGAATATTATGTACGGTTTGCCGGAAAAGACGGGTCTGTTAACCTTACCCTTCCCAATATAGACAAGAACTACATAATCAAGGATATTAATGCAGAGAGCTATAAAACTACTCAGGGTTATGGGTATCCAGATATCTCTGGATTACACCTGGTTTATAATCTTCGGTCTCGTTGCATGGACACTTGCACAGGGTTATTTTCCCTCAGTAAGTCCAGGACTTGGGGTTGGTGTCTATATTGCTATGGGAATTGTTTCATCAATTCTTCTCTTTGCCTGTGTATTGATACATGAACTTTCTCATTCATATGTTGCCAATAGACTGGGCATGGATATTAAGGAAATAACCCTCTTTATCTTCGGTGGCGTTGCACAACTGACAAAAGAGCCTGATGATCCTAAAGTGGAGCTAAAAATTGCAATTGCTGGACCTATTGCAACTGGTCTGCTGGCTGCTTCATTCTGGTTTGTCAAGGAGATACTCGATTCGTTTGCCATTTACCCTGTAGCATCATCAATATTCAATTATATAGTTATTATAAATATAGTCCTTATAATTTTCAATATGATCCCGGGGTTCCCTTTGGATGGCGGCCGTGTTTTAAGAGCTATTTGGTGGATGAAGAGCGGTGATATTCAGAAGGCAACCATGATCGCTAGTAGGGTAGGCAAGGGTTTTGCACTATTCCTTATATTCTTTGGCTTGTTACAACTATTTACCGGTAATATCATTGGTGGTTTGTGGGCAGTCTTTATAGGCATATTTCTACAACAGGTGGCTGAAGGTGGGTACAGGGAGGTTGTAATAAAGAAGTCTCTCAGAGGTATAATAATAGGTAATATTATGACAAGGGGTGTTATTACCATCGAGGGAGATTTTTCGCTCCAGAGAATTGTGGATGAGTATTTTTTTAAATATCACTTTAACAGTTTTCCAGTCATCTCTTCCTCTAAATTGGTCGGCGTACTTTCGCTAAATGATGTAAGGGCGATTTCAAGAGATGCCTGGGGTACAACAAAAGTCAGGGATGTGATGAAGCCTATTGATCAGCAGGCTATTTTAAGTCAGGAGAGTACAGCACTGGATGCTCTAACAAAGATGGTTGAACTGGGGGTGGGAAGGTTGCCCGTTTTGGGCAAGGGAAGGTTGGTTGGTATAATCTCCAGACGAGACCTGATGAAGTTAATGGCATTTAAGACCGACCTTGGGATATAGTTTTTGAGGCATCAGCACCTCGGTCAATTAAAGACTTGCGGCCTTTATATCTCTCTTCTCTCCAGGCCAGAGTCTGTTTTCCAGTACCTTGGTCAACTTTATGAGCGTTTCCTGTTTTGTGGCTGATATTGAGATTGCATTGTATCTGTTGCAGATATTTGAAACAATAGCAGGGTCAACGAGGTCTTCCTTATTAAAGACTTGGAGCCTGGGGATATCAGCGAGCCCTATCTCTATAAGCACTTTTTCTACTATCTCAATATGTCTATCAAATATCGGACTGCTTATATCGACAAGGTGTATCAGCAGGTCAGCATCCTTCATTTCCTCAAGAGTTGCCTTGAAGGCTGTCATAAGGTCTTTGGGCAGGTGCCTTATAAAGCCAACGGTATCTGTAATAACTGCATCCCTTTCATGAGGAAAGCGTAATCTTCTGGTAGCGGTATCAAGAGTCGCGAAAAGGAGATTCTCCACCTTTGTTTTACTCATGGTGAGGGTATTTAGAAGTGTTGATTTCCCAGCGTTTGTATATCCGACTATAGAAATAATCGGTATCCCGCTTTTAGCCCTCATCCTCCTTCTTTCACGTCTCCCCCTGCTTAGATTTTTTAGCATCTTCTCCAGACGGTTAATCCTTTCCTTGCCTCTTCGTCTGTCTATCTCAAGCTTTGTTTCTCCAGGACCGGTTCCGCCTATACCTCCAGCAAGCCTTGACAGGGCTGTTCCCTTGCCTGTTAGCATGGATAAGCGATATTTTAACTGGGCCAGTTCGACCTGAACCTTTCCATCACGACTGTGCGCCCTCCTGGCAAATATATCTAGAATAAGCTGTGCCCTGTCAATTACCTTTAATTCAGTTACTTCGCCTATCTCTCTCATCTGCGTAGGTGTAAGTTCTTGGTCGAAGATTATAATGGTTGCATCTTTCTGAAGGGTGGTAATGATAAGCTCCTTTAACTTACCCCTTCCCATGAGATATTTTGGATTTATCTCTTTTGGTCTTTGCAGCATTGTGTCGACTACCACCGCGCCAGCTGTTCTTGCCAATTCTTTCAATTCTTCAAGGGATTCTTTTTGTTCGGTTCTGCTTTTTTTGGATACGCTTATGAGAATAGCACGTTCCCTCTTATCCTCTATATCCCTGACTATAGCCCTCCCCATTCTTTTTTCCAGTTCAGGGATAAATTCGTCAAACCTTATGTCTAGCTGATGGAATTGAATTGCAGGGTGAATGTAATATGTTTTGCCTTCTTTGTTCAAGGGAAGCAGGTGTGAGATAAATATATTTCCTGGCAGGCCGTCCTGGTGCACACCAAGTGCTGCCATCATATCCAATCTTAATAGGGCAAGGTCTGTAAGGTCATCCTGGCTTAGAGGTTCATTCTTGAGGTGTGTATGAATGCAGCGCAATCCCCTTAATCGCTTCCTGCCAAGCGGATAGTCAGAAAGCACAGGAATTACAATCTCTCTTTCTGTACCGACTATTACGATAACAATAGAGCCCTTACGATTTACAATGATGCCGATCTGTCTGCTGATTTCTCTTGAAATTTCTGTGAGATATCTACCAAGTTCAGGTGATATAAGCTGGTTGGGTGTTATTCGACGGTTATATATCTTTTCCAGCCTTTTTATCTGGTTTGCCTTAAGTCCAGCGATATTTCCATAGAGATGTGCTATAAGTATCCTCCCCTCATTCTAATATCGTGTGTCGTTAATCGTGGATTGGCAATCGCATCACGAACTACAAAATTCATTATATTTGAATCTGGGCAGGCATTTTAGCATAATTGTCAACATATTTACAGAAAAATACCTTTAAAGTAAGCGGTCTCATGTATCGTGGATTGTGGATCGTGGGTCGGCAGTCGAATTCGGTTTGACTGGCTTAAGTTTTTTTGATAATTTCATTAGCAAAGGTTATGGCCAAAGAGTACAGATACTTAATAAATGGAATGTGGAGAACCTCTACTGACAGAGTTGAGGTGATTAACCCTTATGACGGTAAAGCAATAGGGTTAACGTACAATGCAGGGGATATAGACATAGAGGATGCGATTAATGCATCACAAGAGTCCTTTGAAAACACAAAAAAACTCCCGGCATACAGGAGGGCCGAAATAATAGATGGTGTGGTTTATGGACTAAAAGAACGGGCTGATGAGATCGCAAGGATAATAACACAGGAGTCCGGTAAACCTATAAATGATTCGAGAATGGAAGTTAAGAGAGCCATATGTACATTTCAGATAGCATGTGAAGAGACAAAGAGACTTGGCGGAAAGGAAGTCCCTCTCGATATTATAGCCGGTTCGGAGAAGAGAACGGGTATAGTAAGACGGTTCCCTGTAGGGCCGATATTGGGTATTACCCCATTTAATTTTCCCTTGAATCTGGTTGCTCATAAGGTTGCACCTGCGATGGCGGTAGGCAGCCCTATCATGCTCAAGCCAGCACCAAGGACTCCACTCTCGGCGCTAATACTGGGAGAGATAGTTACAGCAGCCGGTTGGCCTGCAGGGGGCTTAAATATATTCTTATGTTCGAATCAGAAGGCAGAGTTGCTTGTTAGGGATGAAAGGATAAGAATGATGACATTTACGGGCAGTGCTATAATAGGATGGATGCTTAATGATATGGCTGGAAAGAAGAGAGTCACGCTGGAGCTGGGTGGCAATGCCGGTGTATTAGTTCACCATAGTGCAGATGTGAAATTTGCTGCCATGAGATGTGCTCTCGGTGCATTTTCACTCGCAGGACAGTCATGCATATCTGTGCAGAGAATATTTGTCCATAGGGATCTTTACAGGACCTTCCTTGAAAGATTTCTGAATGCTATAAGTGATCTTAAAATGGGCGATCCAATGGATGAGCTCACGAAGATAGGCCCCATGATCGACGAAGATGCCGCAAAAAGAGCAGAGGAATGGGTGGATGAGGCAATTAGAGGAGGGGCACGACTTATAGTCGGTGGTAAGAGGAAAGAAAATTTCTTTGAACCAACGGTAATCACAGACACAAAACCCGATATGAAGTTATCAAGTGAAGAGGTTTTTGCCCCTATTGTGACAGTAGAGCAGTATGAGGGTTTCGAAGAGGCCGTGTCAAAGATAAATGACTCTCGATACGGTCTTCAGGCTGGTATATTTACAACAGATATCAATGAGATCTTTTACGCATTTAATGAACTTGAAGTCGGGGGTGTGGTAGTGAATGATGTGCCTACCTATAGAGTTGACAATATGCCATATGGTGGTGTTAAAACGAGCGGCCTCGGTAGAGAGGGAGTGAGGTATGCAATGGAGGAGATGACTGAACTCAAGTTGCTTGCCCTTAATATTTCATAAGATTAACAAATTATTCTTGATTTTTTTCGGATGGGTAAGTTAGTATACAGTGTACAATTACAACAAGGAGGTGTAACCGAAGATGGCACTTAAAATTACCGAAGATTGTGTGGCATGTGGCGTGTGTCTCCCCGAGTGCCCCGTATCCGCTATAAGTGAGGGCGACATTTATATTATAGACACAGAGGCATGTGTTGAATGTGAAGGGCATTTCGATTCACCAAAATGTGCTGAGGTTTGTCCTGTCGATTGCTGTGTTCCAGCATAATCACATAATTGGTAATTGCATCTATTCTAAAGATGTTTCCAGTGCAAAAATCCTTGGACATTGAGTTTATAGGGGGACTAAGGTTGATACCTCTTCCTGCCAGAATACAGGTATTATACACAACGTCATAAATATAATTATTCTATTTAGGGGTCGTACGATACGTACTCGTTTCCTTTCTTGAAAGGATCAACACATCTTAGAAGGTTCTAACCTTCTGATCTCTTCAAATCTCAAGGGGGCATTTATAGGCCTCGGCTGGAATCCGAATGTAACCAGATGGAGGTCTGGGCGGTCTTTGCCTTGAACCCCCTAAAAAGGCCGCGGGCCTCTGAAGTCTCCAAAGTCTGTTTATATTGTTTTATAGGTGCAACAAGAGCCTGAAAAACCCCGTTACAAATGGCGGGCTTCTCATGCGTAAAGTAATATATTGTCTTACTCAGGAAATGGTAGAAAAACCCCCGCCTTAAGGAGAAGGCTTTAGTTTGACTTTTTGTGACTCTAAGGGTTCAAGGGTTGAAGTAAAACCCTTGAACCCTTGAATCCTCAAGCCATCGGCTAAAGCCGATGGTAGTTGACTATATTTTATTTAGCTCGCGTCATCCTCCCTTAAGGCAAAGTATTACAGCAAACACTATTCAAGGTGATTATACAGGCCGAACCATTAAAAATCTGTGTAATATGCTATCCTAAATCTGTATAATCAAGTTCTTGATATATTTTGCACAAGAGCTAAAACAAAATACGTAGCGTTGTGGTTTGAAATTTACTGCATATGAAGAATGTCAAAAGCAATAATTGGGAAGGTTATAAAAGGGAACACTTTGGATTAAGCCCGAAAGGCCTCTACGATCCACAATTCGAACACGATTCCTGTGGGGTCGGGTTTGTTGTAAACATTAAAGGGAAGAAGTCGAACGAGATAGTTCATCAGGGACTTTCTATTCTATTAAACCTTCGTCACCGTGGTGCCGTTGGTGCAGAGCCGAATACGGGTGACGGGGCTGGCATCTTGTTTCAGATTCCCCATAAGTTTTTTCATAAGGTATGTAAGGAGGAAAAAATCCCTCTCTCCGCTCCTGGTGAGTATGGTGTTGGGATGGTATTGCTTCCCCATGATACCAAAGAACGTAGAGACTGTGAGAAGATCTATGAAAAGATAATTAAAGAAGAAGGACAGCACTTTCTTGGTTGGCGTACCGTACCTACTAACAATTCTAATCTTGGAAAAACAGCCAAGTTGTCCGAACCTTTTGTTCGTCAGGTTTTTGTAGGAAGAGATCCAAAAATTAAAGATGAACTGGCCTTTGAACGCAAACTTTTTGTTATTCGTCGACGTGCATATTACACTATCCGTAACTCTAGAATGAAGGGGAGGGAGTACTTTTATACGACTAGTCTCTCACATAGGACTATTATCTATAAAGGTATGCTCTTGTCAGAGCAGGTTAAAGAATTTTATCAGGATTTATCTGACCCTGACATTGAAACCGCTCTTGCCCTTGTTCATTCCAGGTTCAGTACAAATACATTTCCCAGTTGGGATAGGGCCCATCCTTATCGTTATATAATACATAACGGTGAAATAAACACCCTCAGGGGGAATATCAACTGGATGCTTGCCCGCCATGGGATGTTCAAGTCTGAACTCTTCGGGGATGACCTCCCCAAGGCCTTCCCTATTGTCAATCAGGATGGAAGCGACTCGACTATATTTGATAACTGCCTCGAATTTCTTGTGCTTGCAGGCCGTTCTCTGCCACATGCAGTCATGATGATGATACCTGAACCATGGTCAAAACATGAAAGCATGAGTGACGAGAAGAAGGCATTTTACCAGTATCACAGTTGCCTGATGGAGCCTTGGGATGGTCCTGCCTCGATAGCCTTTACGGATGGCGAACAGATCGGAGCTGTACTTGACAGAAACGGCTTGCGTCCATCACGGTACTACGTTACGAAAGACGATCTGGTTGTAATGGCCTCGGAGGTCGGTGTACTTGATATTCCGCCGGACAGGGTACTTTATAAAGGACGTCTCCAGCCAGGCAGGATGTTTTTGGTAGACACTAATAAGGGTTGTATCGTAACCGACGAGGAGATAAAACACCGTATTGCCACTGAACATCCTTACAGAGAGTGGCTTAATGAACACCTTGTGGCACTCGAAGATTTGCCGGAGCCGCCTCATGTTCCTGAACCGGATCACGAAACGGTCTTTCACCGCCAGAAGGCATTCGGTTACACCACAGAAGACCTTAACCTTCTTATGGCCCCCATGGCTAAAGACGGGGTTGAGCCAATCGGTTCTATGGGCACAGACACGCCACTTGCAGTTCTTTCAGACAAGTCGCAGCTTCTGTACAATTATTTCAAACAACTCTTTGCCCAAGTTACCAATCCACCTATCGATTCTATCAGGGAGGAGGTTATTTTTGCAGTTGATACTACGATCGGCCCTGAACGTAACTTGCTGAAACCGGAACCGGAGAGTGCCCACCAGATTAGCCTCAAGGTGCCTATATTGAATAATAAAGAGCTGGCAAAGCTCACCCATCTTGATCAGCCCGGTCTCAAGTCCGTTACGCTATCAATTCTATACAAAGTCACAGAAGGGTGTAAGGGCCTTGAAGCGGCTATGGATGATCTGTGTAGTAATGCCGATAGGGCCATATCTGAAGGGGCCAATATCCTGATTTTATCTGACCGTGGTATAGGCCATGAAAATGCATCTATCCCCGCATTACTGGCTGTGTCAGGCCTCCATCACCACCTTATTCGTAACAACACACGTACCAAGGTGGGTTTGGTACTTGAATCGGGGGAACCGAGAGAGGTACACCACTTTGCGGTTTTAATTGGGTACGGTGTCGGAGCGATCAACCCCTACCTTGCATTTGAGACTCTCGACGATATGATAAGGCAGAGAATGCTGGTAGGTATTACTCATGACGAAGCTGTTAAGAATTATATAAAAGCAGCAGTGAAAGGTGTGGTTAAGACTGCCTCCAAGATGGGTATATCAACCATCCAGAGCTATCGTGGGGCTCAGATCTTTGAAGCGGTTGGTCTTAACAGTACTATAATAGACAAATACTTTACCTGGACTCCATCCCGTATTGAGGGAATAGGGTTAGATGAGCTTGCCCGTGAGGTTCAGATTCGCCATGAGCACGCCTTCCCAGACCGCAAACTCAATGAAAAAACACTCGATATGGGAGGACAATATAAGTGGAGAAGTGAAGGTGAGCATCACCTCTTCAATCCGGAAACGATTTATAAACTTCAGCACGCCTGTCGAACAGACGATTTCAACCTTTTCAAAGAGTATGCTGAACACATCAACGACCAGTCTGAAAAACACTCTACTTTACGGGGCCTTATGCAGTTCAAGTTCGCCCCTGAACCTATTCCCATTGAGGAGGTTGAGCCGGTGAAATCGATCTGCAAGCGGTTCAAAACCGGAGCAATGTCTTACGGCGCTATCAGCCAGGAGGCACATGAGTGTCTTGCAATAGCCATGAACAGGATAGGCGGAAAGAGCAATACCGGCGAAGGTGGCGAAGACCCGGCGCGGTTTATCCCTGATGCAAACGGAGACTCAAGGAGCAGTGCTATCAAGCAGGTAGCTTCAGGGAGGTTTGGTGTAACGAGTCAGTATCTTGTAAATGCAAAAGAGATCCAAATAAAGATGGCTCAAGGCGCAAAACCAGGGGAGGGAGGGCAGCTTCCGGGATGTAAAGTGTATCCATGGATTGCTCGTGTGAGACACTCTACACCAGGTGTAGGCCTTATATCCCCGCCTCCCCATCATGATATATACTCGATTGAAGATCTGGCAGAACTGATACATGACCTTAAGAATGCCAATCCGCAGGCACGGATAAATGTAAAACTAGTATCTGAAGTAGGTGTTGGTACTATTGCAGCAGGTGTGTCGAAGGGGCACGCTGATGTAGTATTGATCAGTGGTTTTGATGGTGGCACAGCCGCTTCACCAAGGTCTAGCATCAAGCATGCGGGACTTCCGTGGGAGCTTGGACTTGCAGATACACACCAGACCCTTGTTTTAAATAACCTTCGAAGCCGTATTGTAGTGGAGACTGACGGACAGCTCAAGACAGGCAGAGATGTTGTCATTGCGACACTCTTAGGTGCAGAGGAGCATGGATTTGCAACAGCACCACTTGTTGTGATGGGCTGTGTAATGATGCGCGTCTGTCAGCTCGACACCTGTCCTGTCGGGGTAGCAACACAGAACCCGGAGTTGCGCAAGAAGTTTACCGGGGACCCTGCTTATGTAATAAACTTTATGCATTTCATCGCACAGGAGATGCGGGAATTAATGGCAAAACTTGGTTTCCGTACTATTAACGAGATGGTTGGAAGAACCGATAAGCTCGAGATGCGAAAGGCAATAGATCACTGGAAAGCTAAGGGACTCGATTTCTCAAAAATACTCTTCCGGCCTGACGTACCGCCTGATGTAGGACAATATTGTCAGATTCCACAGGATCACGGGCTTGATAAGGCCCTTGACAATCGAGAACTTCTAAAACTCTGTGAGCCTGCTTTTGATCTGCGTGAGCCTGTAAGGGCAACACTCCCTATTCGGAATACGGATCGAGTGGTGGGAACAATTCTTGGAAGTGAAATCACCAAACATCATGGTGAGGATTTACTTCCCGAAGATACTATAAAACTTCACTTTAAAGGATCGGCTGGTCAAAGTTTCGGGGCCTTTGTTCCCCATGGAATCACTCTCATCCTTGAAGGTGATTCAAACGATTACATCGGTAAAGGACTTTCAGGTGGCAAGCTTATCGTCTTTCCTCCGGAAAGCTCAACCTTCGTACCTGAGGAGAATGTCATTATAGGTAACGTAGCTTTCTATGGTGCGACAAGTGGAGAGGCTTATATCAACGGCGTGGCAGGGGAGCGATTCTGTGTCAGGAACAGTGGTGCCCATGCTGTTGTCGAATCTGTAGGTGACCATGGTTGTGAGTATATGACAGGTGGACGAGTAATTATACTCGGCCCCACGGGGCGGAATTTTGCAGCAGGGATGTCGGGGGGAATTGCATATGTATTAGATGTGGGTGGAGATTTTACGAGCCGATGTAACAAGCAGATGGTTTCTCTCTTTAAGCTTGAAGACGAAGAAGAGGTAGAGGAAGTGCTAAATATGATCCAAAAGCATGTAAAGTACACTAAGAGCAAGCCTGGTTCGAGGATTCTCTCTCAATGGGAAGAGATGGTACCGAAATTTGTAAAAGTCTTACCTAATGACTATGCCCGTGTGTTGCAGGCACTAAAACAGGTTAGGGAAGCAGGCATAAGCGGTGAGGAGGCGGTGATGGCTGCCTTCAAAGAAAACTTAAGTGACATGGCACGGGTTGGCGGAAATTAAAAAAAGTGAATTAAGTTGAAAAACCACGTTCACGGTTCTGGGTTCACGGTTTTCAACTTTGAACCTTGAACCTTTTAGGCACTTAAGTAAGGAGAGAATGGGTAAACCTACAGGATTCTTAGAATATCCACGCGAACTCCCGACTGACCGTCGACCTGCGGAAAGGATTCGTGATTGGCAGGAATTTCATCTGCCATTTGAAAAGGAAAAGCTTCGCATACAGGGTGCGCGCTGTATGGATTGTGGTACACCATTCTGCCATAGTGGCATCCAAATAGGCGGTATGACTTCCGGTTGCCCTATAAACAACCTTATTCCGGAGTGGAACGATCTAGTTTATCGCGGGTTCTGGGAGGAGGCACTCATACACCTTCAGAAAACAAACAACTTTCCTGAGTTTACGGGCAGGGTATGCCCTGCACCCTGCGAGGGTTCATGTGTTCTTGGTATCAGCGAGCCCCCGGTTACGATTAAAAACATTGAATGTTCCATCATTGATACAGGCTTTGAAGAAAACTGGCTGGTCCCAGAGCAACCTGCAAGGCTTACCGGCAAGAAAGTTGCTGTAGTAGGTTCAGGTCCTGCTGGCCTTGCCTGTGCTGCTCAACTCAATAAGGCAGGACATTTGGTAACAGTATTTGAACGTCACGACAGAATCGGTGGACTGCTAATGTACGGTATTCCCAACATGAAGCTGGATAAGGGGATAGTTCAACGAAGGATCGACTTGATGGCAGAGTGTGGTGTCAAGTTCATAACAAATACCGACGTAGGCAGAGATTATTCTACACAGAGGATGCTGAAAGAATTCGATGCGATTGTCCTGTGTGCAGGCTCTACAAAACCCCGCAACCTTCAGGTCGAGGAGAGAGATCTGAAGAATATAATATTCGCAATGGAGTTTCTCCATGCTAATACAAAGAGCATTCTCGACAGTAACCATCAGGACGGCAACTATATATCAGCCAGGGATAAGGATGTTATCATTATAGGCGGAGGAGACACAGGCACTGACTGTGTAGCTACCTCTATACGCCATGGATGTAAGAGTGTCGTGCAGTTCGAAATTCTACAAAAACAACCTTCCAAGCGTCTACCCAACAATCCCTGGCCGCAATGGCCGAGGATAAACCGCCTAGATTATGGACAGGAAGAGGCTGTACATCTCTTCGGTTGTGACCCTCGCGAATATTGCATAATGACGAAGAAATTTGTTGGAGATCATAATGGAAACGTCAAAGAGGCTCATACCGTTGGAATAGAATGGAAGAAGGACGATAACGGTCGCTTCCTCCCGGTAGAGATGCCGGGTACAGGAAGGGTATGGCCCACTCAATTGGTAATACTTTCCATGGGATTTCTCGGGCCTGAGGATACCCTCATTGATAAGTTTAGTATTGAAAGAGACGAGAGATCAAATGTAAATGCGGAATACGGAAAGTATGCTACCAATAAAAAGGGTATCTTTGCTGCCGGTGATATGCGACGAGGTCAAAGTCTAGTTGTATGGGCAATCAACGAAGGGCGTGGTGCTGCACGTGAGTGTGATCGATACCTGATGGGATCGACAAGCCTTCCGTAGTATTCTATCTTTATATCCTCAAAGAAACCATTTAACAATCAATTAGTTAGAAGGATTAAATAACAATAATTGTTCAGATAAAAATGTTCTTGTTTTTCAAGGAGGGATAGGCTAGTATACTTAATAAAATTGAATATTGCCGAATAAAAAAACCGTCGTTAGTCGTTCGTAGTTCGTGGTTAGTGATTCGATTCACGATACACGATACACGATTAACGAATGATGTTTGAAGCTTGACTTAAAATTATAAAAACTCTATGATATAATTAATCACAAGGAAGGTATGAACTCTGGTAAGTTTGGGGTTTTAGAGAAGCAAATCAATAGACTGATTGAGTCCTATGCGGTATTGTCAGAAGAGAATAATCGTTTAAAGGAAGATCTATTATCAAAGAAGGAAGAGGCAGAATATCTTAAGG
>JAUXIU010000171.1 GCA_030620895.1 Deltaproteobacteria bacterium | reverse complement strand
GTTTTTTATGTATGCTTTTTCACTGAAGTCTTTAGATGGGAGGAATGTCCTCTCTTCAGTCATCACACTTTCTATCATTGTGTTATCCGTCATAGGACCTCCATATCATTGTGTTGTGTATATCGTATTGCGTGTATCGTTTGTCGTGAATCGAATCACTAACCACGAATCACGAACGACGGTTTTTTAAATTTTCAGGGTTTTTGCACTGAAGACAATTATTATAAGATTATATAATGGTATAGTATGTGTCAAGGCATAAGTAAAAAGCAGATATAGATAACTAAAAGCGCCTTGCATAATTACGTAAGTTGTGCTAAAAATTTAAAGATATTTTTTAAAAAAATGCAGCTTGGTTTCAATAATAATATATTGCATAACGATGAAGTATACCATGTCCAAACAGAGGATGGTGGCAAGAAGACCCCTGTGGTAACTACAACCATCTTTAAAGAAGGGAGGATAGTTGCTTCAAAAAAGACAAACTACGGAATTATATTGAAGTCCGAGAAGCTCGATACTGTTGTTAAGGAAATAATGAGAAAACAGCACAGTGCGGTAATTAAGGATCTTGAGAAAGGTTTTTTTGACGAAGGTTCACGGACGCCTTCGGAAGAGAAGAAGAAAACACCAACTGCTGGAAAGTCAGAGGATGCACCCTTATCTTCCGAGGGAGAGAAAGGGATTGATGATATAATACTCGAATACCTCTCCATTGGTGATAAGAAAAAATAAGTTCTCCTATTTTTGAGATTGCAACCACCTGCTTCTTCTGTGGTATGTTCCGTCCGTAGTGGCGGGGATGAAGAAACAGATTGTCTCTAACAGGGTGAAAGATTGCATATTTCCTTATTATCTATAGCAGCATGGATTAGACTACCCGTCTGCATAAAAGGAAATACTACGTGAAAGCCTTGTTGTTTTTTCTTAGCAACACCCTCTTCCTTGCAACGCCTGGGGTTCTACCTCCCGGTGAAATACTCTTTGACACCTCCCCCAGGGTGATATTCCAGCCTCAATCAGAGGGGCCTCCTGGACTCAAGACCTTCCTTCCTCTATTTGAGAAAAGGGGGATGAAAGTGAAGGTGATTACAGGATGCACGCCGTAAGCCCCGCCTTGTAGGCGGGGTCAAGGCGTGCTAAAGTAATGGAAACTTCCTTGCTGTCAAGATGCCCCGCCCCGTGGGCGGGGTATCTTCACCTTCAACTGGCCAATAATATTGTAGATTGGGTGATGAGACAATAGACAAAAGGGTTTTAAAGAATGACAATAACGGCTATAAGAGGTTTTAACGATATAATGCCTGCTGAAACAGCCATCTGGCTTCATATTGAAGAGGAGGCCAGAAGAATATTCAGGAGTTATGGCTTCTCCGAGATAAGGATACCCCTTCTTGAAAGAACAGAGCTTTTTAAGAGGAGCATAGGGGAGACGACCGACATAGTGGAGAAGGAGATGTACACCTTCACTGATAGGCACGGGGACTCTCTCACGCTGAGGCCTGAGGGCACCGCACCGGTCGTCCGGGCCTATATAGAACACAAGCTCTATAAGAGACCCATCTCAAAGTTATATTATATGGGCCCGATGTTCAGATACGAAAGGCCGCAGAGGGGAAGGTACCGTCAGTTTTACCAGATAGGGGCGGAGGTGCTTTCTGAAGGAAGCCCGAAACTTGACGCAGAGGTTCTTGAGATGCTAATGGCCCTCTTGAAGAGTATCGGATTAAAAGGAGCGACCCTTGATATTAACTCACTGGGGTGCCGCGCCTGCCGTCCTCAATATAAAGAAAAAGTGAAAAAATTCCTGGAGACCAGGAGAAAGGTGCTGTGTGAAAACTGTCTGAGAAGGATAAATGTAAATCCTCTTAGGGCGCTAGATTGCAAGAGCACCGGATGTAAGGATGCAACCGTAGATGTACCTTCAATACTCGATACTATATGTAATGGGTGCAAGGAACACTTTGAGGAGGTCAAGAGGCACCTCAGTGCTTTTGATATCCACCCGTCAATAAACCCCAGGATGGTCAGGGGATTGGACTATTATACAAAGACCACATTTGAGATAACGGCCGAAGGGCTTGGCGCTCAAAATGCAGTTGTGGCTGGAGGTAGATATGATGGATTGGTACAGGATCTGGGCGGGCCGGATACACCGTGTTTTGGCTTTGCCATTGGTATGGAGAGACTGGTCTTGATAATGAAAGACAAAGAGTTTGTGAGGGAGCCACTTCTTTTTGTTGCTATCTTTGGCGGGAGTGAGGTTGAGATGAAGGGTACTGAGATAATTAAGGAGCTAAGGGATTTGGGGTTTGCTGTGGAGAGAGAATATGCAGATAAGGGAATTAAGGCCCAGATGAAGAAGGCTAACAAGATAGGGGCCAGTTTTGTATTGTTATTGGGAAAAGATGAGCATGACAGAGGTGTTGTTGCAATCAAGGATATGAAGACGGGCTCACAAAAAGATGTAAAACTAGACGAGATTGTTGAGGTGCTTAATAAAGAACTATCCACTATTAAGAAAGGGGAATGAGTAATGTGGGGTATGGATCTATTATGGGTCATTTTTTTGGCGATGGCTATGTTTTTTATCATCTCTATTGCTGCCCTGACTGTACTGTGGATAGCCCTTCCATTTTCACTCTTTGGCATTAAGGATCTTCTGAGAGGAATCCTTGAGGAGCAAAGAAAGACTAATAAGCTCATCAGGGATTTTAAGAATGAGGAAGGTGGAGGTGTTAAGGATATAAGTCCTGGTGGATCTAAGGATTAATAATGTTCAGGTGTGATAGATCGCAAGCAATATCCTGAGCAACTGGGAAGGAAAATGGATGTCTCGTTCAATAAAGGTAAGGGTATACTACTAAGATACGGACTGTGGTGTAGTTATATGTTATGCCAACCACCTCAGGTATTTCGAGCGAGCCAGGACAGAATACCTTAGAGAGAAGGGGGGGGGATCTTGTGCCCCTTATGGAAAATGGCATTCTCTTTGTTGTGAAGAAGGTCCGGATTGATTATCTCTCTTCTGCAAAACACAACGACCTCCTTAGTATAGAGACGGAGGTCAAGTCGGGCAGGGCCAGCCTTGGTTTTTCACACAC
>JAUXIU010000153.1 GCA_030620895.1 Deltaproteobacteria bacterium | reverse complement strand
GCTTGGGAAATGGAAATTCATCTTAATATCAATAGGTTACCTGGATTCTTACAAATTTCTCAAAAGAACTTGTAACATAACTATTGGCATTCAGCCATATCTTAATTGTCTGATCCAGGGGTGAAATAGCGCTTAAGAGGCTACATGGTCATGGTGGAGTTCGATCTATTTTTTGTTGGATATTCTGATCTCGTATAATGCACGTAGTTGCGCTTATACGAAGGATCTGGAACAAGAAGCTTGCCATATCAAAAGCGAGGTATCCGTTTAAAGGCATAAGCTTCACTTGTCAATATAATATTACAGAATGAAAGAAAATCAAAAGGAATTAGAAGAATTATAAGCAGGGATTCCACCCGAAGGGGGTTAAGCCGCGCAAACAATATGCTTGACAGGTTGTTCTCATTCTGTTATAATTTTATCAATTACAGAATGGGAGCAAGATTTTGTTAAAACCCTCAACAATAAAAAGGCGATACGAGAAGGCGAGGCGAAAGGAGAGAGCTATACAGCTCATTGAGGCGAAAGGAGTTGGTGTAGAGGAAGCTTTCTCTGAGTATGGGCTAAAAATCAGTCGTTATTCCTATCCTTGGATTCTGTCACGCTACAAGGTCCGTGGTATCGAAGGGCTTTTGGAGACTCGTGGTGGAGCAAAATCCGTAAAGGTCTCAGATGATATAAAGACATATATTCGTTCAATAAAGGAAGAAAAGAGAGCACTAACTGCCAGTGACGTTTGCCAGATAGTTAGGAAACGTTTCTCAACAGATGTTCATCCTGGTCATATGAGGCGTATCCTCTTACGCATGGATTTAAGTGTCCCTGCTGGTCGCCTTCCGAAGGAACAGATTTATGAGGAGATAGAGACCGACCATGCCGGCAGTTTTATCCTGAAGGCGGCGTGTCTTATGATGAATCTACCTAATACAATTGTTGATGTTGTTGTCGATAGGGTTAAAGAGATAAAAGAGGACTCTTCGGAGCACACAGAAGAATTTCTGAATATGAGGATCCTATCGGCTAGTGCCGATGTTATGCGGCAGAAGATCGAGGCCTTGTTATTGATGCCTGTTTTTGGGATGCAGCGCATATGGCATTTTAAAACGGTGTATCCGCGAAAGGGGTTGGGACTGGTGACTGGTTCTGGGAAACCATATAAGTATCATACCATGGACAATTTTCTAAGAGAGTTACCAAGACTTGATATCGACCAGACATTAAGCAAGAGGCTTGCAAAACTTTACGTTGAAGCATTCCAGATTCAATTTCGGACTAAGGAAGAGAGGACATTTTATATTGATTGTTTCAGGAAGGCGGTCTGGACGAAGAAGAATATCCCAAAGGGGATGCATGCAACCAGAAATCAAGTTCTTAAATGTCTAGATGTCTATTTTATCCATGATTCAAAGGGTCGTCCCCTCTTGCCTCTAACCAGGCCTGGGGACTCTTATCTCGGTGATGCACTTTTTCTTTTGATAGAGGCTTTAGAAGAAGCTGTTGGTAAAGAAGTAGTTGATTTTGACATATTTGATCGTGAAGGTCTTGCCGTTGCTGTGTTTCAGGAATTTACAGACCGAGGCAAGTGCTTTGTTACAGTGCTTAAAGAGAATCAATATAACTGCATTGATGATTTTGAAATACCTAAAAAGAGTCAATGGCAAATATATAAAACAGATCCACGTACAGGAAAAGTGACTGAGGAGATATTAGATTGTAATAAAACTTTAGTCGACAGCAAGAGTAAGAAGGAATACCGAGTTCGTTGTATCTTAATACGGGAAGTAGGCAATGAGGCCTTTGCAGTGATAGTGACGAATATAACCCGGAGGCAAGAACCGCACGCCAAAAAAATAGTGGACGAGTACAAAGCGCGATGGGACCGGCAGGAAAATTCCTTCAAGCAAATGAAACCTTCACTTTATCTGGATAGTAACCATGGAACAAATGCAGTTGCACAAAAAAATAATCGTGTTGTTGAACGAAGGGTCAAAGATTTAGAAAAAAAGATTCGGGCAAAACAGAAGAAAATAGACAGCACGCTAAATAAAACCCAAGAAGCTGAAGAGAAGCTGAATCAGCTTCATGAAAGAATCAAGGGTGATGAGGTTAACAAGAAGAATCTTAAGCAATATAAAAAACACATTGTTCGAAGAGAGAAGATAAAAGGTTCAATCTCTTCATATCGTGATACATTGAAGACTCACGAATCGAAATTGGATAAGTTGAACAAAAAACTTGAGGACACAGATAAAAGCGTAGTTCTTTATGAAATAGATTCACGTAAGGATCATATCATGACAAATCTTGAGACAGTGCTAAACAATGCTGATATCTTTGTGAAAGAGAATTATCTGCCTGAACAGTACAGACGGTTAGACTTTAGAACAACCAGAGATATATTATACAGACAGCAAGGAAGATTCCTTGAGACCGACGATGAAGTCAGAGTCACATTGAATTGTTATGATCAAGAACCCGAACATCAGAGTTTGGCGGAATTTGTAACTAAGAAGATCAGCGACGCTCAACTAACCCTTAACAATGGGAAGCGTTTAATAATTCGGGTGGCCAATGCCTAAGAATATTGAATGCGCGGTTGCACACCTAATGGGTGGAATCCCTGAACAACAATATATTTGATCTTTTTCATTCGATTGCCGAACAAGGTGTCTATTTTCATCTACATCTTGGGTTTCAGGGATTACATACTTTACGCGGAAAAACAGGGATACCCATAAAATCATAATTTTTTTCTGAAAAGACAGAATTGATGGGGCCGGGGTCAGGCAAACAACCCAACCTCTCTGAGAAAAGTATCCTAAAGCCCCAGCGCTTCCCTGAAATACTTCCTATCCAGGTTCGACCCCGATACCACCACGCAAACCGGTCCTCCTTTGGTCTCCAGCTTCTGAGACAGGAGCGCGCATACCCCAGCAGCCCCGGATGGCTCCACCACCAGGTGTAATTCCTCCAAGCAGTAGCGGACCCCCTCCATAAGTTCCTCCTCTGTCAGGAGTAGAACCCTCTTTATCCGCTCAGAGGCCACCTCGAATGAAATATCGCCGGTGTACCGTGGGGACAGTCCGTCAGCACAGGTAGGCAATGGCTCTATAGGCACGGGTTTTCCGGCCTTCAGTGCCTCTGTGAGAGATGGTGCGGCATAGGACTCCACACCAACCACCTCCACCTGGGGGCGGGTGTATTTCAATCCTAGGGCTATCCCGGAGATCAAGCCCCCACCTCCCACGGGAACCACCACCGTTTCCAGGTCTTGGGGCGCATCCTCGTCTATCTCCAATCCTATGGTACCCTGTCCAGCTACCACACCGGGGTCGTCAAAAGGGTGAAGCAGGACCAATCCTTCCTTGCCGAGTTCGGCGGCCTTCACCTCGCTGTCGCCAT
>JAUXIU010000168.1 GCA_030620895.1 Deltaproteobacteria bacterium | reverse complement strand
CCCACGTTTCTAGCAGTAATGGAATCGAAGCGTTTGGCGCCGGCACTGTTAAAGGTTATTGATACATATGGCTCATTGAACTGTGTATCTACAGCAACCCTGGCATCTGTTAGGAGATCGCCTGTAAGAAGGGTCTCTCTCTTAACAAGGTAAGGCACCTGTCTTACGGTTCCGGTAACCTCGTCTTCAAGCCGCTGGTATATGAGTTCGTCCGTTGGTGGGATCTGCCCTCTCAGTGCCTTTTGTACGTCACCATTCTGATTAACGAGTTTGAATTCAAGTACAGCGGTCTTGCCAATAAGGGCTATTGCCCTTTCGGGGTCCTTAAGCCCGGGGAGCTGGATGACTATCTCTTTTTTACCCTGTATTTGTATAAGAGGTTCAGTAACACCGAATTTATCGATCCTATTTCTAATAGTCTCAAGCGCCTGGGAGGTGGACCATTCCTTTATCCTGTCCACTTCCCTTTTAATGAGAGAAAAGGTGAGCTCGCTGTCGTTATACTCGGGTTTTGAAAACATGGGAAACTCATCGCCTATGGCCTTCTTCAACTTCGGTATTGTGTCCGGATACGAATATCCGACCGAGACACTGGAGTTTCCGACCCTCTTTACATTTTCAACAACTATCCCCTTTTCCTTTAATAACGCATCTACTTCTCCAGACAGTCTCTGCGTGTAATTTTCAACCCCCTTTTCTGTATCCACGTCCAGCACAAGATGTGTCCCTCCCTGGAGGTCGAGCCCCAGGACTATCTTTGGTACCGTGTCTCTCCAGAATGAGGGGAGTTTGTCAAACAAAGCGGTTGAAGGTAAAAAAAGCACCAGCGCCAGGATAAAGAAAAAAGCCAGTGCTATAAGACGCCAAAAGATACTCTTCATAAAAAAATCTCCCTGAAAAATATGGAGTCAAGATACCCCGCCCACAGGGCGGGCATCTTGACAGCAAGGAAGTTCCCATTACCTTAGCACGCCTTGACCCCGCCTATAAGGCTGGGTCAAGGCGTGCATCCTGTTAAACATATATGTCCCCAGTGCGAAAACCCCTGGAAAAAGAATGAATGATGAACTAGGAGTTATGAATTACGAATTAAAAAGAAGAACCCATAATTCCTGATTCATTATTCATAATTCAGTATTTAAGCAATACGATGATTTTGTTTCGCCAAAACCTCTGGAAACTAATTACACCAATTTTCAACACCTTAATTTCTCAATATTTTTAATCGGTGTAATCTGATTGTAATCTGTGTAATCGTTTTATTAAACTTTTTGCAGTAAAAACAATTAATGTTTTTTGGCCACGATATAGTCTTTCGCAACCTTAATCTTTACATTATCGTTTATTTCAACCGTATAACAGTTCTCGGCAACACCGGTAATCTTTCCTAAGATGCCACCGCTGGTTACTACAAGGTCACCCTTCTGTAACTTTGAAAGCATCTCTTTGTGGTCTTTTGACTTTTTTTGCTGTGGTCTTATCAAGAGAAAATAGAATATGACAAACAACAGAACGATTGGCATAAAGCTCATATAACCGGATGTCGGTGTTTTTTCGCCTTGTGCAAAGGCATTGCCTGCGAGTAGCAGTGTTGGAAAGATTTGATATGCTAATTTTTTAAACACTATGTCCTCCTTGATATTTTTATGAATTGTACGTTAATAGGTTCTGACTAAATAGCCGCTGTCTTATCCTTATAAAAGCCCTCCTTAAACTCATTAAATCTGTCTTCTAATATTGCCATCCTCATCTTTGACATTATATCCACATAATAATGTAAATTGTGGATTGTATTTAGTCTGGCCGCCAGCATCTCGCCAGTCATGTAGAGGTGTCTGATGTACGCCCTGGAATAATTCTGGCAAGTAAAACAACTGCACCTCTCATCAATGGGACGTCCGTCCCTCGTAAATTGAGAGTTCTTTATAACTAATTTTCCGGAACTTGTAAAGAGTGTTCCATTTCTTGCATTACGGGTTGGTAATACACAATCGAAGATATCTATTCCCATATAGACCCCGTTCATTATATCTTCCGGTGTGCCGACCCCCATGAGATACCTAGGATTGTCTTGAGGAAGATAGGGTATCGTCGCTTCCAGCATCTCATACATAAGTTCCTTCCCTTCACCGACACTCAGGCCTCCTATGGCATAACCATCAAAACCGATTTTTACAATCTCTTGTGCACTTTTTCTCCTAAGGTCAACAAACATGCCGCCCTGGACGATGCCAAAGAGGGCGTTTTTATTACTCTTTTTAGAATCCTTACAGATCCGGGCCCATCTGTGGGTAAGTTCCATCGACTTCATGGTGTATTCCATGGTGGCGGGGTAGGGGGTGCATTCGTCCAGACACATGATAATATCGGCACCGAGGGCCTCCTGGATCTCTATTGCCCTCTCTGGGGTGAGGAGGTGCTTGGTGCCATCCAGATGAGACTGAAAATATACACCATTTTCCTTTATCTTTCTTAGTTTTCCCAGGCTATAAACCTGATAGCCACCGCTGTCTGTCAATATCGGCCCATCCCAACCTGTGAAGCCATGGAGCCCACCCAACTCGCTTATCAGTTCATGACCAGGCCTTAGATAGAGATGATACGTATTGCAGAGTATCATCTCTGCCCCGATATCCTTCAGATCTTTGGATGTCAATCCTTTTACAGTTCCCTGAGTTCCTACCGGCAAAAAAACAGGGGTATCCACAGTTCCATGCGGGGTTGATATCCTTCCGACGCGTGCAGCGCTATCTTTATCTGTTTTTAATAGTTCGAAGGAAAAACTCATCTTAATATCAGGTATGAATCAGGCAGTAAATAATCCTCCTCTGTCTCAATATCTGCTGCCTGTCATATGTCATCTCAAATTATGCACGAACGTAGCCGAAACCTTGTTACGGGTTGCGGGTTACGAGTTGCGAGTTTCAAAGATACAAGTTGCAAGTTGCAAGATTCAAGTTGCGGTTCGTGTTGCGAGTTACGGGTTGCGTGTTTTATTTCTATACTGTCTCTACATATTCTTTCTCTTTCTTAACCCGAAATTCGTAACCGTAACTGCCCAACCTCCATAGTAAGCTGTTAACCACACAAACCCAACAAACCATATCATCCATGCAAACCATGCAAATCCGGGGCAGTCCCCGACCCGCTCACAT
>JAUXIU010000048.1 GCA_030620895.1 Deltaproteobacteria bacterium | reverse complement strand
GCCGATTCACAAATTGCCAGGTAGGGTTATTACGATAAGAGTCTATTCAAATATAATCTCTTTTAAGTTCTTCACAGTAATCATGTAACTACCGAAGCTTGTCATCCCGTATAGCCTTGCCTCGGCATTGAATGTAATTGCTACTACTTCACCATTCTTCAAGGTTACCTGTGAGTCTTTTTTTCCATCTCGGACATTCCCAATCAGGACGACACGTTTTACCTTCTCGAATGGTATGGTAACTATTCCTTTTCCACGCCAGCCTGCTAAGAATGTCTTCCCTTCCCAACTCACATGCTGACATTTAGTTGAAATATCTTGGTCGTCGATAACGGTAGCGGAGAAGTTTGTTTCTGGTGTTGGTATGCCGCCTTCTGGGGGTTTGCCCATTGCAGTTAGCATAATCCAAAACGATATTAGAAGGATTAATAAAGTAGCCCTCTTCATAGATTGCCTCCACTTATGTGATTAAAGGTCAATAATTTTTAGCTCGTTTGGTAATTATTTCAGTATGGCTGAAAAAGTCAAGTATTATTGACAAAAAGCAGTCTTTTCACTATACTCTTCTAACCTGAGGTTTAAAGGGCTGGTTGAGGTTATAATTAGGATGAAGTTATTATGCCCATCGCAATATTGATAATAACAATGAGTCTAGAAGATAGGGATGAATTCTAGAAGGAGGAGGATGTGATGAAGATATTTAACGATTCTATACGACTACAGACAACCGGTAAAACAGAAGATGTGAATATATCTGATCTTGTGGAAGCCATAATCCTTGAGAGTAAGATAAAAGAAGGAATGGTTCATGTCTTTACTGGTCATACAACAGCCAGCATACATCTAAACAATGCCGATCCAGGACTAGCAGAAGATTTCCATGATTTCTTAAATGACCTTATCCCTAATAAACCCTCTTATCGCCACAATAAGGGGGATTATGGAAGGAATGCCGATGCCCACTTTAAGTCATTGATGGTAGGAAACGATGTTGCCGTCCCGATATCCAGGGGAAAGCTTGCACTGGGGCAGTGGCAGGCTGTCTATTTTTCAGAGTTTGATGGTCCGAGAAACCGTTTGATATCGATTAAGATTATGGGAATAGTCGTTCGGTAATGATAAGAGTTATAGGCGGTTCTGCAAAAGGCAGGAGGCTTTCATCCTTCAGAGATATCACGGTTAGGCCAACTTCTGAAAAGGTGAGGGGGGCTGTCTTTGATATACTGCAAGGCTATTTCCCATTTAAGCGCGCTGTTGATATATTTGCGGGTACAGGTGCAATGGGAATAGAGGCACTGAGCCGTGGAGTTGCAGAGACCGTCTTCATTGACAGTAATCCTGATGTGGTTTCATTGATAAGAAAAAACCTTGAAAAATGCGGGTTCTCAGCAAAGGCAAAGGTCCTGAAGATGGACGCCATAAATGCAATAGAACTCTTTATCAATAAAGGTGAGAGATTTGATCTTATCTTTATAGACCCCCCCTACGATGATTCCCTGACATTGAGGGTATTGGAGCGAATTGATACAAACGGTATTCTATCTCCTGGGGCTATGGTTGTTTCAGAATCAAGCAAAAGAATGGTCATAGAAGGTAAACTTAATAGTATGGAACTTTTTAAAAGAAAGAGATATGGCGATACAGTAGTGTCCTTTTATATGGCCGTATCGGAGGGTTAATAATAGATGGCAAAGGGTATCGTTGTTTATCCTGGCACATTCGATCCTATAACACTAGGACATATTGATGTCATAGAGAGGGGGTTGAAACTATTTGACCACTTGATTATTGCCGTTGCCAGCAGTCCAGCAAAGACCCCACTTTTTACAATTGAAGAAAGGGTGGAGATAATAAAAGAGGCGATTGGGAGCCGTAAGAATCTTGATGTAGAGAGATTTTCTGGGCTTCTTGTAGATTACATACATAAAAGGAGAGCAAACGCTATCCTGAGAGGTTTAAGGGTTGTATCGGATTTCGAATATGAGTTCCAGATGGCCTTAACCAACAGAAAGCTGGATCCAAGGGTTGAGACTATATTCTTGATGACAGCAGAGCGTTACTCTTATATAAGTTCCAGATTCATAAAGGAGATATCAAGACTTGGAGGGAATGTTGACTGTTTTGTTCCTGAGAACGCAGCAAAGAAGCTGAAGGAGAGGTATAGAGCAACATGAGACTGGCGAGGAGGGTTCAAAATATAAAAGAGTCTCCGACTCTTGCCATAACTGCAAAGGCAAAGATGATGAAGGCAAGGGGTATAAACATTATAGGTTTTGGTGCAGGTGAGCCAGACTTTGATACACCGAGACATATAAAGGATGCTGCTATCAGGGCGATAGACGAGGGTTTTACGAAATATACGCAGGTTGGAGGTATAGATGAACTTAAGGATGCAATAATAGAGAAGTTCAGGAAGGACAATGACCTTCAATATACTAGGGAGGAGGTACTCGTCTCCTGTGGTGGAAAACACTCTTTTTTTAACCTCTGTCAGGCACTCTTTGAAGAGGGAAACGAGGTAATAATACCGTCGCCCTACTGGGTATCGTACCCAGTCATGGTAAGCATGGCAGGAGCGACACCGGTAATTGTTCCAACCTGTGAAGATAAGGGGTTCAGGATGACCCATGAAGAGTTTGATAAGAGTATTACACCGGCCACAAAAGCGCTAGTAATAAATAGCCCATCAAACCCTACAGGGGTGGTCTACAGTGCCGAAGAGCTGATGGCCATCGCAGAGATTGCTGTAAAGAATAACATCTCTATTATATCCGATGAGATCTATGAAAAGCTATGTTATGATGACTCCCATTTTATCTCCATAGCTTCTATCTCAGATAATGTTAAAAGACAGACGGTTGTATTGAATGGTGTTTCAAAGGCCTATTCGATGACAGGCTGGAGGATAGGTTATGCTGCGGGATCGAAGGAGCTGATAAAGGCCATGACAAATATCCAGAGCCAATCTACATCCAACCCTTCATCTATCAGCCAGAAGGCAGCGGTTGAGGCACTTTGCGGTGCTCAAGATACAATTGTTGAGATGCTCAGGGAGTTTGATAAAAGGAGGCGTTTTATAGTAGATGGGCTAAACTCCATTGAGGGGATAACCTGTACAATGCCGGCTGGGGCATTTTATGTATTTCCCAACATATCGGCCTTTTTTAAAAGATCCTATAAAGGTAAGATCATTGGAGGTTCCATTGAATTTGCGGATTTTCTTATTGACGTGGCAGAGGTTGCAGTTGTTCCAGGGAGGCCATTTGGTGCAGAAGGCCATGTACGTCTTTCTTACGCAATGTCGATGGAGAATATAGAAGAGGGGATTAAGAGGATTGCAGAGGCAGTGAGGCGGCTGGAATAGGAATAAGCCGTATGCTGTAAACACTGTTTGCCTTTTACAGCGCTATACTTCCTATGCATCATGAGCCTTACTTTACAATGACTGTTTTACTCTCTATCTTCCCTGAACACCTCGGCCTCAAATATATATATCTCTGTAAGTTCTTCCTTCCAGCAGTATGGCGAAAGCCCTGCCTTTAAGCAGGTATGTGCTAGGAAGGTATCCCTATCCCAGTCGTATTCTGTTGCGACCTGGGGGAGGAGGACACCTCTATTACCATCCTTAGTAATAAAGATACCGTGTCTTCCTACCTCTACCTCTGAGATGTCTTTTATCTTCTTCAGAGGGGTAAGTACTGATATCTCTATTGTAGTATCCGGTAGTTCATTGAGAGTCAGAGGCTCAAATCTGGGGTCTTTGGTTGAGGCAGTTATTGCTATCTCCGAGATGGTTTCATAGAGTTGTTTGTTACTTGTAAAGACACCGATACACCCCCTGAGTTCATGATCTTTATGTAGGCTGACAAATGCACCCCTTTCGCATTCAAGTAGTGCCTTATTGTGGATCTCAACAGAAGGTGCCTTTCCCTCCTTCAGGTAAGAATCTATCACCTTCCTTGCGTAACTCAGAAGTACATTTCTGTCTTTTTTTGAAAGCGTCATAAACTTTCTTAAATATAGTATTGCGTGATGCGTCGTGCGCAAATACTGAATTAGGTATTACGAATTTATAATACGCAATACTCAATACGCATCACGCACGACGTTTTTTTCGAGCGACCTCACACTCTTAATGAAAGAACCTGTACATATAAGGCCATATTTGAACGAGAGTCAAGATTTTTTACTAAGGATATCTAAATGAATTCCTTGCCTTTTCTATTCTTTGTTAGCTATAATTGAAACATAGAGTTGTTTTTAATGCAAAAAATGTAAAAAAAGCGATTAAGCTCCAGAGTTTTTTGTACTGGGAAATAAATTAATAATTTTGATATAGGCTTTCTTGTTAAGTGAGGCATATATTGAGTGATTATAATGACCTGCACAGAGAGATAAGGACACTGCTTAAGGAAAAGAAGGCAATTATGCTTGCCCATAATTATCAGAGGGATGAGATTCAGGAGATAGCAGACATAACAGGAGATTCACTTGGACTGAGTCAGGCTGCAGCGGAATCGGATGCTGATGTTGTTTTGTTCTGTGGTGTCCATTTTATGGCAGAGAGCGCTTCTATCCTATGCCCGGAAAAGACGGTCCTCCTCCCAAGACTCGATGCCGGGTGCCCTATGGCCGATATGATATCAGCAGAGCAGCTTCGATTAGAAAAGGAAAAGAGACCAGGTGTCCCTGTTGTGGCATATGTAAACACAACAGCCGCGGTAAAGGCATTGAGTGATATATGTTTTACATCAGCGAATGCAGTGCGAGTGGTAGATTCCGTTGATGCTGATGAGGTATATTTAATACCAGACAAGAACCTCTCTCATTATGTTGCCAGAAGTGCAAAGAAGAAGATCGAATGGTGGGACGGTTATTGTCCAACTCATGAGAGGCTCACGCCTGAAGAGGTTGTTCAGGCAAAGGAGAGATATCCGAATGCACTATTTGTATGTCATCCTGAGTGCAGGCCGGATGTTGTGGAGTTGGCAGACCATATATGTTCTACATCCGGGATGTATAGGTTTGCTAAGGAGACCGAAGCCAGGACTATTATTGTAGGGACCGAGATGGGGATACTGTACCGTATGAAGAAAGAGAATCCAGGAAAGAGATTTATTCTGCCCTCGAGGTCCCTTATTTGTCCCAATATGAAGCTCATTACTTTAGAGGATGTCCTCAGGGTTTTACGAAATATGGAAGGGGTTGTAAAGGTGAAAGAGGAGATAAGATTGCCGGCCAGGAGGGCGTTGGACAGGATGCTGGCTGTACCGAGAGATTAATAGTTTAAAGTGAAAAATTGTGAAAGCTGTGATTATAGCGAATAATTTGAGGAGCCCCGCCTTAAATTGCGGAGTTCTCCAGAGGAATGATGGTTTAATAAGGGGCGGAATTTCAGTGAGCGCCCGTTGAATATGGTTGCGCAGGTTACCATATGACAGCAAAATATAGTAAATCTGTAATAATTCCATTAATCTCCATCTTGGTGTTGTTATCATTTGAGAGGGTATCAGAGGCTATACCTGTCTTTGCCAGAAAATACAGAACGAGCTGCATGACCTGCCATAGCGTTTTCCCAAAACTCAACCCTTTTGGAGAAGCATTTCGAAGGAACGGGTATCAGATGCCGGAAGCAGATAAAAGGTATGTGCAGGAGAAGCCAATTAAGCTGGGTGCGCCTGCGTGGAAGGAGGTGTGGCCTGAAGGGGTTTGGCCAGGGGAACTTCCGAAAATCCCACCAATTTCTCTCTTTGCGAGGTCTTTTTATAGATATGATGAAGATTCTCAGGTTAAGCATGACCTTACTCTTCCTGATGAGATAAAACTCCTTTCAGCAGGCACACTGGGTGAGGATATATCTTTCTTCGGGGGCGTAGCCCTGGTTAAAGATGGGAATAATTTCGGTGGCGTGGAGAAGCTATTCCTACAATTCGACAATCTATTTGCGGATTCACTTCCTGCTTACCTTATAAACATAAAGATTGGTCAGTTTGAACCGGGTATTATTCCATTATCAAAGCACAGAAGGATAACTCACAAAAAATATCTATTCAGTACAACAGAGGTCGGAGAAAATAATTTTACCCTATCGGATCAGAGGGGTGTTGAAGTTAATGGTCTCGTGAGGAGTCGTATGGAATATGTCTTCGGTATAGTCAATGGTAATGGTACAGGGAGTATAGATGAGTCTACAGGTTCCCTTGACAACAACTCCAAAAAAGACCTCTATTTAAAGATGGGATATAAATTTGGAGGTGTCGGGTTGGATGGGTCTGGTGTTGAAAAAGGATTGCTGCCAGGGGACTGGAAGGAGAGGTCAATACACATTGGTGCATTTGGCTACATCGGTGAGAATCGAATAGACCCGTCCGCTAAAATTGACGACCGCTTTTATCGGTACGGTCTTAACCTTAATCTAGTTTACAGAGATATTAATATATTGGGTACAGTTATCTCAGGGAGTCACAAGAATCCAAACGGCGATTCCCAAGAAAGGGATATATTCACATACCTTGTAGAGAGTGACATTTACTTTTACCCATGGCTGATAGGGATATTTAGGTATGATTTTATCGATGTAGAGGGTGCGCAGAAAAGTGATGATATAATTATTGGACTGACAGCATTGGTTCGTGCGAATGTGAAATTGGCTTTTGAAGGGGAGTTGCATAGTATCGGTGGAGGTGGTGACCGAGCCTTTGTTATATTGGAGTTTGCCCTTTAGATTTAAAATATTTAATCCTTGTAATCAGTTACATCTATTTTTATTGGGAGGGTTGGATGATGCGAGTTGATATCAATAAGGGATTTAAGATGAAACATATTGTAGTGGCGCTGCTATTGGGGATTCAAATAATTCTATTATCTGTCATGGTCGATTCACCATTAGCTGAAACGATAAAAGGAACCGTTAAACTGGGTGACAAAGACGATGCTGATAAGGTGGTTATATATATTGAAGAGGTGGATGGTACCTTCATACCCCCAGAGGATAATCCCATTATGGATCAGATCGAACTTACATTCGTTCCTTTTGTCCTGCCGGTATTGATTGGAACTACAGTCGATTTCACTAACAGTGATGATATTCTCAATAATATCTTTACCCCCTCATGGGCGGGACACAAGTTTAACCTAGGTACTTTTCCCAAGGCGGTCGTAAGGTCGTTTACCTTTGACCGTCTGGGTGAGGTGAAGCTTCTATGTAATATCCATCCAGATATGGAGGGTTATATACTGGTGCTCAAGAACCCTTATTATGTTATTCCGAATGAGAAGGGAAGGTACCAGATTAATGATGTGCCTCCAGGCAACTATATTATGAAAATGTGGTATGATACAAATTTAAGCCGTAGTATAAAGGTTGAGGTAAAAAATGGGAAAGGGACAGTTGTCGATTTCAGATAGATCCATATTACCCGGCAAAACCGCCCAGATGGTTTATTGTAAGGATGTATAGATAATGCGCAGAGATTTACTATTGACGATCGAAAAAAACCGTTGTGCGTGATGCGTATATCTTTAAAATTGACGATTGAAGAATGAAGATTGTTAATGGTAATTTGAAGAAGGTAAGGGTAAAGGTAAAGAGGCCAGATAGCTTTTTAGGTTGTAGCTTATTAGCTACTTAGGGTTGATAT
>JAUXIU010000017.1 GCA_030620895.1 Deltaproteobacteria bacterium | reverse complement strand
GTTTGCATAGTTAACATGGTCGATTTGGTTGATATGGTTAACAAAAGCAGTAGGTAGGATACAGTATACAGGAGATGGTTGGTTGCGTTCACTATGGAGGTCAGGCTGTTGCGGGTTACGAGTTTCGGGTTAAGAAGAAGAAAGAATGAAAAGTTATAAGGATTTTGGTAGTAAGATAAACAAATCCATTCAACATGTATAGACAGAATTGAAAAAAAACACGCAACCCGTAACCCGCAACTCGCAACCCAAACAAAGTAAACCAGGTAAACCAAAAAGGTTGTGAAGACGGTAAAAATACAAGAAATAACGATTGGAAATAGTACGCCTTTTGTATTGATAGCAGGTCCATGTGTAATAGAGGATGAGTCTTCTACGCTTTCTATCGCAGAGAGGCTTAAGGTTATAACCGATGAGCTTTCCATTCCTCTGATATTCAAGGCCTCATATGATAAGGCCAACAGGACATCTATACAATCCTTCCGTGGCCCGGGGATAAAAAGGGGATTAGAGGTGCTGGCGATGGTAAAGCGGGATTATGGTCTTCCAGTCCTTACGGATGTTCACTCCACGGTTGATATCCCCCAGGTTTCTGATGTTGCTGATGTGATACAGATACCAGCCTTCCTGTGCCGCCAGACAGACCTTCTTCTGGGGGCGGCAAAGAGTGGCAGGGTTATAAATATCAAGAAGGGCCAGTTTGTTGCACCGTGGGATATGAGGCCGATAGTGGAGAAGGTGCTTTCGGAAGGGAATGAGAATATAATCATTACAGAAAGGGGCACCTCATTCGGTTACAATAACCTTGTTGTAGACTTCAGGGGGATACCCGTGATGAGGAAGATAGGGTATCCGGTTGTATTTGATGCAACGCATAGCATACAGCTGCCGGGCGGAAGAGGCAACTCATCAGGCGGGGATAGAGAGATGGTGGCTTATCTGGCAAGGGCTGCCGTGGCGGTGGGTATAGACGGACTCTTCTTTGAGGTGCACCCTGATCCCGACAGGGCTGTATGCGACGGTCCAAACTCCCTGGCCCTTGATATGCTTCCAGGGCTTTTGAAGGGGCTGAAAGAGATAGACGGAATAGTGAAGAGAGGCAGTATAAGGAGTAGTCGAGGGCTTTAGCCCTTGCAGAAACGAACCCTGAAGGGTTCGACTACGTTTTTGATTGATGGCCCTGAAGGGTTCGACTATGTTTAACCGATTGGCGAACCTTGAGTGATTGACGGTGAATATGAGATATAGACATCGTAGTCGAAGGCTTTAGCCTTCGCAGTAAACATAAAACAGATCATGTCTGTCAATAAACCATTTCTCTCCAAACCACATAGGTTGAAGGCCTTTTCTTACAAAGGCCATTATGCCTATTCGGTAACTTTGTGTACAAAAGATGGAATGCCGCGATTTGAAGATTCGTTAGTTGTAAAACAGATGGAAGATATTTTGAGAAAACAGACACTGAAAGAGGATTTCGAACTATATATCTATTGTTTTATGCCAGATCATCTCCATTTACTGGTTAAGGGTAAAAGAGAAGAATCGGATATGAAACATCTTATTACTCGTTTTAAACAACAAAGTGGTTTTGTTTTTAAGCAGAAATATAAGGAGGCCCTTTGGCAGAATAGCTATTATGACCATGTGTTGAGAAAAGATGAAGACATAAAAATTGTTGCCAAGTATATATTGGAAAAGCCTGTTAGAAAAGGTTTTGTTGATGACTATAGAGAATATCCATTTTCAGGGTCGGATATTTTTAATGTAAACGAGATATGGTATGATTCGTAGTCGAAGGTTTATCCCCGTAGTCGAGGGCTTTAGCCCTTGCAGAAACGAACCCTGAAGGGTTCGACTACGTTGAATATTACAACTGAAATACGAGATGTGAAACTTATGGAAACCGACAAAACCATACAGATCGCCAGGAGGGTTCTCGATATAGAGGCTGAGGCCGTTGCAGGCCTCTCAGAAAGGCTCGGAGATGAGTTTACAAGGGCGGTGGAGATAATCCTCTCTGCTACGGGTAAGGTCATAGTTACAGGTATAGGCAAGAGCGGCATCATATGCAAGAAGATCGCATCAACCTTATCATCAACAGGGACACCTGCATTCTTCCTTCACCCTTCAGAGGGTGTTCACGGTGACATCGGTATGCTCATGAGGAATGATGTAATCATAGCGGTCTCCAATAGTGGAGAGACCGATGAGCTTGTCAAGATACTACCGATAGTTAAGAGGATGGGGATAAAAATGATAGCCATGACAGGGGATATAAAATCAACTCTGGCCAGGGCAGGAGATGTTGCCCTGGATGTGGGTATAAGTGAGGAGGCCTGCCCACTCGGTCTTGCACCCACTGCATCCACGACGGCTTGCCTCGCCATGGGAGATGCAATAGCCGTTGCGCTCCTTGAAAGACGCGGCTTCCAGAAGGAGGACTTTGCACTCCTCCATCCGGCGGGAACTCTCGGAAGGGGGCTCTTGAAGGTCGCCGATCTCATGCATAAGGGGGAGGAGATACCGCTTGTCAGGATGGATGCCAATATGAAAGACGCCATACTCGAGATGACGGCCAAGAGGTTGGGAATTACAGGTGTTGTTGATGAAAGTAGAAGGCTGGTAGGTATAATCACAGATGGTGATTTGAGGAGGGCTCTTGAGGTAAAGGGAAATATCCTGGACAGCACGATTGCCGATGTTATGACCAGAAGGCCGAAGGTAATAGGGAATGACCTCCTCGCTGAGGCCGCCATGAAGAAGATGGAGGAACACTCGATAACCGCTCTCTTTATTACTGATACCGCTATTCCCGATTCATCGGTGCAAAAAGGGGAAGTCGGCGGTGAGGTGGTTGGTATAATACACCTGCACGACCTGCTTAAGGCAGGGGTGGTGTGAATATGGTGTTAGAGGTTGGAGGAGGGAGGTTAGAAAATATGTTTGAGGAATGAGGTCGGAGGAGGGAGGCAAAAACCTCTAACCTCTAACCTCTAACCTCTAACATTTAACATTCTCCAACCTCCAATCTCAGACCTCTAACAAAAGGAAATAGGATAAACTGCATGGATATTCAAAAACTTGAGAAGAATTTTAAAAGCGGTTCTGTTCTGTTCAGGGAAGGAGAAACTAACAGGGAGATGTATATAATACATTCTGGAAGGGTATGCATAAAGAAGCAGATAGGGGGTGATGAGCTTACATTGGCTATATTCGGTCCTGGTGATTTTTTTGGAGAGATGGCTACTCTTATGAACATGCCCAGATCCGCAAATGCGGAGGTGCTGGATGATTCGAAGCTTATTGTCATAGATTCTAAGACATTCGAAGAGGTGACTTTCAAGCGTCCAGAGATAATGTTGAAGATTATGAATGGTCTTGCCAAACGGATACTGGAGTCCAACGGGATTATAGAAGGCCTTATGCTCAAGGATGATTTTGCAAGGATTATTCATGAATTGCTCCGTCTTATGGAGAAAGGAGAGACTGAAGGAGATACCGGTGTGAGGTTTCCTTTAACTATTACTGAACTTTCCAAGGATATGGATATTGATATCTCGAAGGTAAATGAAGTTCTTGAGCAACTTAATAGAACCGGTGTGATAGTAATTTCAGATAATTCTTATATCAACATAATGAACCCTGTAAAACTTCGCAATTATATGGATTTCTTGCTGCAGATTGAGGGGGAGGGATGAGGTTTTTGATTATCGATGATGACGTTTTATGACGTTGTGTATAGTAGATAGTAGACAGTAGGTAGTAAAACGGTTTGCATGGTTTGTCTGGTTTTTAAGGTTTACATTGTTAGCTTTTATAACTATGTAAACAAAGTAAACAAGGCAAACAAAATCAGTAGAATTCAACGGGAGGTAAAGGGACTTGTTAAAGAAAGAAACCGGTCATACAGAAAAAGTGGAAAAAGCACGAAAGGTGCCGGAAGGGCTATGGGTTAAATGTAATAACTGCGGTGAGATTATATACAGGAAGGAGATGGAACGGAATCTTTACGTATGTTTGAAGTGCAACCATCACCATCGCATTAATGCCTATAACCGTATCTCAATAACCCTCGACGAGGGTACGTTCAGGGAATATGACGCAGAGATAGAGCCGGTGGACCCGTTAGGTTTCAAAGATATAAAAGGATATAAAGAAAAGATAAATGAATCACAGAAGGTGCTTTCTGTAAAGGATGCAGTTGTATGTGGGGAAGGCCTTATAAATGGGAAGAAGGTAATGATATGTGCCTTTGAGTTTGCGTTCATGGGTGGGAGTATGGGGTCGGTTGTTGGTGAAAAGATTACAAGACTGTTTGAAAGGGCTTTGAAGGGACGTCGCCCTGTAATGATTTTCTCTTGTTCAGGTGGTGCACGGATGCAAGAAGGTATCTTTTCACTCATGCAAATGGCCAAGACATCCGCAGTGATTGCGAAGTTCAAAGATAGCGAAAGGCCTTTCATCTCTGTCCTCACAGACCCCACAACCGGTGGTGTAAGTGCAAGCTTTGCCATGTTGGGAGATGTAATAATAGCTGAACCAAGGGCACTTATTGGCTTTGCCGGCCCGAGGGTTATAGAGCAGACAATAAGACAAAATCTCCCTGATAATTTCCAGAAATCCGAGTATCTCCTCGAACACGGGATGATAGACCTTATCGTAGAAAGGAAGAATATGAGGGAGATACTTTCAAGGCTTCTTGACCTCTTTAAACCTGACCATATTAAAAGAGATATTGAACCTGCCACATATCGGCATAGAACCACAGATGCCAGTCAAAAGAAATAGCCTCCCACATCCTTCTTATAAAAGGACTATAGACTATCTATACGGCATGAAGAGGTTTGGTATAAGAATGAACCTCAAAGGTATTAAAACGGCACTGCATTTGCTCGGTGACCCACAGAGGGCATTTCCTTCGGTGCATGTTGGAGGTAGCAACGGCAAAGGTTCGACCTCTGCCATGCTAGAGTCTATACTCAAATGCGCTGGATATAGGGTAGGACTCTATACCTCACCCCACCTTATACGCTTTAATGAAAGGATAAGGGTAGGTAAGAGAGAAATACCAAACAGGAAGGTTGTAGAACTTGTTGATAGGATAGATTCAAGATTAAAGGCTGGAGGTTTAAGGCGTATAAACCTTACCTTCTTTGAATTTGCCACAGCTATGGCGTTTCTATACTTTGCGGAATGTGATGTAGATATTGCAATTGTTGAGGTGGGGATGGGTGGAAGGCTTGATGCTACAAATGTAGTAAGATCAATTGTCTCTATCATTACCAATGTTTCGAGGGAGCATGAGGTTGTGCTCGGGAAGGGCATAAGGAGTATCGCTCAGGAGAAGGGAGGGATAATTAAGAAAGGTGTGCCACTTGTAACATCTGCCAGAGGGGTGGCCCTTAAAGTGTTGAAAGAGATCTGTGGTAGAAGGGGGACACCAATACATGTCTTGGGTAAAGATTTTAAGATTGAACTCAATAGCAAGAACTTTGACTTTTTGAGCAGGTGGTATAATCATAAATGTTTAAGGACAAATCTTGAAGGAGCCTACCAACTATTCAATGCTGCATGTGCGCTTGGAACTGTTGAACTTTTAAGGGATATGCAATTTTCTATTGACGATATTGCAATAAGAGAGGGCCTTGCGAGGGTTAGATGGCCTGGCAGGTTTGAAACGGTGAAAAGAAGGCCAACTGTTATAATAGATTGTGCCCATAATCCAGCAGGGGCTGATGCATTAAGAGGGGCCATTACAACTATCGGGTTTAGAAGGCTATTCCTAATCCTCGGTATAATGGATGACAAGGATATAAGGGGTATTGTGTCCAGGTTCGCGCCCCTTGCACATAAGATTTTTATAACGATGCCCAAAACGGAGAGGGCTGCATCGCTTAAAACTCTTAAGAAATATATTAAACCTTATTCTAAAACCGTGGTGTCTATAAAGGATATAGCGGAGGCCTGCAATGCAGCAATATCTAATGCCAGTGATGACGACCTTGTCTGTATAACTGGATCCATATTTACTGCCGGTGAGGCCAGGAAGATCCTGATCTCAAAAGGTACCCTGGCATGATGAAATAAATTGTGGTTCTTATAATGACAGAGAAAATTTTTATTGCATTTTTTTTTGGCCTTATTATCTTCCTTCCTGTAAGTGCATCATCATATGATGGAAAACTTCCTGAGGATCAGCCGATTGAGATCAATGCAGATTCGATAACATACGATAAGGACAATAATATGTATTACGCATTTGGCAATGTTGTGGTTGTCCAGGGCCGGCTGTCTATTACTTCTGATAAGATGACCTATAATATAACAGGTGCCGTTATAACTGCTGAAGGAGATGTAGAGGCGATAGATGAGGGTGGAAACATCCTAAATGCTGAGAGCCTCAGGTTTAAGGTTGATGAGAAGACGGTTATCGTAACACACGCCAGGTTATTCTTTAAGGAAGAGAATGTATATATAACAGGAGATGAGATCAGAAAGACGGGGGAGGAGACCTATGAGGTAGACAGGGGTACATTTACAACCTGCGATTGTAAAGAAGGGGAGAAGCCCGCATGGAGTTTTTACAATAAAAGCGTGGAAATAACCGTTGGAAAGTTCCTCGATGCCTGGAACAACATTTTATATATAAAGGGTGTGCCTGTAATGTATTTTCCCTATCTGAAAGCACCTGTAAATAGGAAGAGACAAACAGGATTCTTAACCCCGGGGTTCGGGTATTCGACCTTGAGGGGTTTCAAATTTGATAACGCCTTATTCTGGGCGATATCTGACAATACAGACGCTACATTATATCTAGATCATGAGGCACGAAGGGGGCTGGGCAAGGGGGTTGAGTACAGGTATATAAGAAAACGGGGAAGTGAGGGGGAATTTTATTTCTATCATTTCAAGGAGAAGGATATTGAAAGGGTACGGAGTTTCAGAGAGGGTGTTTCTAACCTCTCAAGACCTCCAACGGCTCAGGATGAGAGGTGGCTTATCAGATACATGCACAGAGAGGATATACCATACGGTTTCGTCTTTAAGGCCGATGTGAATATAGTTAGTGATGATGAATACTTTATAGATTTTGGAAGGGCTGGAGAGAGGTCACTTGAGAGCATCGAGACCACTGTCTCTTTAAGCAGGGGGTGGGAGGATTATAATCTTGTCGGGGAGGTTAGGATTTTCGACAACCTCCTTGTTGGTGACGATAGGGCAACCTTGCAGAAGATGCCGGAGGTTACCTTTACGCGTGCCAGCCGGAGCATATTAGATTCGCCTTTTTACCTTTCCATGGAATCATCCTTTGTCAATTTCGAAAGAGAGGAGGGTATCGAGGGACAGAGGGTGGATATCCATCCAAGGCTGTCTCTGCCTATGAATCCAGGTGGTTATTTTGAGATTGTCCCATCTATTGCCCCGAGGGAGACGCTTTACTGGGATAAAAATAATCCTGAAGGCAGGTTCCAGGATAGGTTTATCTATGATATCAGAGTAGATCTTACAACAACATTCATAAAGATAATATCTTTAAAAAATAGAGATAACGGCTTACAGAAATTACGGCATTACATAAGACCGAAGGTTACATACACATACATACCAGAGCAGATTCAAGACGATTTGCCGTCCTTTGATGCCGTGGACAGAACGGCGAGGAAGAATAAAATAGAATATTCTATAATTTCAGCCTTGACAGGGAGATTTAAAGAGGATAAGGAGGTTGATTACAGAGACTACATATATCTGGATCTTAGCCAGAATTACAGCATAGTAGAGGCTGCGAGAGAGCTTGTTTCTCCTGACGATGAGAGGCGCCCATTCTCGGACATTTCTGCTGAGCTGAGGATAGAGCCGGCGTGGTGGACAATGATAACGGCAAAGGGAATGTATGACCCATATGAGGGCCGGCTTGAAGAATATAACGCATCTTTGGGGCTTTATAACAAAAGAGGGGATAACCTCAATTTGAGTCACCGTTTTATAAGAGATACAAATGAATACGTGGATGTGAGTGCCAGGGCAAAGGTCCTTGGTGCACTTGATCTCACCTATAGAAACAGATATTCATATAATACCAAAAAAAGTATCGAGACGGTCTATGGGATGGAATATAAACATCAGTGTTGGAGTTCAGAGTTGACCTATACCGCAAGGATAGACGAGAATATAGTATTGTTGACATTTGACCTGTTAGGCATAGGTCGGGTAGGAGGCTTAAGCAGTGCCTTTGAGAGCAGGTAGTCCTCTCTTTCTTACAAGTCTCAAGATGCAAGTCGCAAGTCTCAGAATGCAGGATTCAACCTGTAACTTGAAACTTACCTTTAAAAAGGGGGGCGTTCATGGAGGTTAGTAGTGTCTAGGATAGATGACGGCAACCCTATCGTCTTGAAAGAAATAAAGAGGCGTATACGAGAAAAGGGTCCTATCACATTCGAAGAGTTTATGGATGTAGTACTGTACTGGCCGGAAGGTGGTTACTATACTGCTGAGAGGGAAATATGGGGCAAGGATGGGGATTACATGACGACAATCGATATCAGCCCTGTTTTTGGAAGGGTTTTGACAAAGCAGCTTTATGAGATGTGGTCTCTTCTCAATAGGCCGGAGGCCTTCTGCCTGGTTGAGGTTGGCGCAGGGAGGGGTAGCCTCTCATCAGAGATATTAAGGACAGCCAAGGAGTTATATCCAGATTTCAACAGGGCACTACACCTGATGGTAGTAGAGAGGAACCCTTTCCTGCGGGGAGAGGATAGTCATAGGTTTGAAAAGTTTGAAACGATAGAGGAGATACCAAATAATATGATCGGCTGTATTATCTCCAACGAACTGCTGGACTCTTTCCCCGTTCACATAATGATTCAGAAAGATAGCCTGCAGGAATTGTATGTATCACTCGATGGAGACGATTTTATAGAGGTCCTCAATGAGCCTTCTACGCCGCGAATAATTGAATATCTTAATAGACTCGGTGTTACCCTCCAGGAGGGACAGAGGATAGAGATAAACCTGAGAGCGTTGGACTGGATACAGAAGGCAGGGGAGCTGATTAAAAGCGGTTTTGTAATGACCATAGACTATGGTTATGCTGCAAGAGAATATTTTTTACCGAGGAAGAATGGAAATCTTATCTGCTATTACAAGCATTCTGTAAATGAAGAACCGTTTAGAAGGGTCGGCTTCCAGGATATAACGAGTCATGTTGATTTCTCAGGCCTTGCACTCTGGGCGAGTGATGTGGATCTAGAAGTAACGGGTTTTACAACCCAGTTTTATTTCCTGCTGGGGGTTGGGGTTCTGGAAGAGCTTGAAGAGGTTAAGGAGTTCGATTCAAAGGGGGTTGATTCATTAATAAGGAACCAGGGGATAAAGAGGCTTATTATGCCAGGTGGTATGGGTGATGCATTCAAGGTATTAATACATCATAAGGGTTTGGATGTTAATGGGCTCTCTGGCTTTAGTTTTAAGGATTTCAAGGAGGTATTATGAACAGTAATGATAACTTTCCTGAGCCTGAATGGACTGTCGAAGAGTGGACTGAGGCGTGGACCATAAGGGTTGGCAAGGCATATGCATGTCTGGTTTGCGGGAATATGGTGATGGTGACAAAGGGCGGGGTAGGAGTTATGGAACCAAGATGTTGCGATAAGGAGATGGAAGAGGTTGAGAGGCCTGTATGATATCAGATGCTGCTGTGGGGTGCGTATATAGATGTCCTGTTTGTGGTGCAGAGCTGTCGGTTATAGCGTCAGGAAGTGGAATACTAGAGCCTATCTGCTGTAATAGAAAGATGGAACTTCAGGAGAGGATAAATCCTGTCTATTTATGTAGTTCTTGCGGAAGTGAGCTCATGCTTATTGTAGACAAGGGAGGAAAGCTGGAGCCTCTCTGCTGCAACCAGAAGATGAATAGAAAAGCGGTCTAGTAGGAAATAGGGACTGCTCATGTCGGTTGTGCTTGATTTTTTGGTGAGGCTCTTATATCTTTATTGATGGATTAAGATTCATCAAGGAACTGTCCACGGTTCTGTTCTTGCCATGCGCAGAGCGCTTTGCGCAAAGCGTGTTCTTGTAAATCGGGGACTGTCCCTGAAGAAATTTGGTTTGCACGGTTTATATGGTTTATAAGGTTAACATGGTTGGCTTGTTATAACTATGTAAACTATGCAAACCATATAAACCATATAAACTATATTCGTCATTCTTCAATCTTAAATCTTAAGGGGTTTTTGCACTTGAAACAAAATATATGTTCTAAGAATGAATGTTCAATATTTTCTGAAAGGAGAATGTTATGGTAGAAAGGGTTTTGGAGAAGTTGATAATTGCCTTTAATACTGAGGTTATTGGATACAGATACTACAGTGCAGCATCTGAGATAGTTGATGATGAGAAAGGCAAGGACATGTTCCACCACCTGGCTGTTGATGAACTGGATCATATTAAGGTACTTTCCGGTATAACTGAATCTTTGAAGAAGGAGGGGAAGTGGCTGAAGTATGGTGAAGCGAAGAAGGCCGGCGAGAGGTCTATCGATGAGGCAAGCCTTCCGATATTTTCTGATGTTAACCTGGAGAATTTAAAGAAAAATTCCGATGAAATCAGCGCTATCAAGGTGGGTATTGAGGCTGAGGGTAAGGCGATTGAGTATTATTCAAACATGCTTAAAGATGCAGAGGATCCGGATGAGAAGACTGTTCTGATTAAACTTGTAGATATGGAACGTGCACACCTTAAACTCCTCAGATGGGACCAGGAGTCTCTCATACAGACTGGTTTCTGGTGCGATATAATGGAATTTAATATAGAAAAGGAGATAGGGTGAAACCGTAT
>JAUXIU010000075.1 GCA_030620895.1 Deltaproteobacteria bacterium | reverse complement strand
TGGAAACTGAAGAAAAAAAACCCGTCGTTCGTGATTCGTGGTTAGTGATTCGATACACGATCCACGATAAACGATACACGAACCACGATCCACGATTAATGATTTTGTTTCGCCAAAACCTCTGGAAACTGTTTTTAATCGGTGTGATCTAATTGTAATCTGTGTAATCATTATTTTTACGCTTTTTGCAGTAAAATCAAATATAGAATCAAATTATTAAATTAGTGTCCCCCCAAAGTGATACTGTCCTTTCCGACCACAACTACCTCCCTCCAAAAGGAAGATATTATAGCCACCCTTTAGGACATTTCTAAATTGGCTTGACATATCTCACGGGTTGTCTTGACAATTACAATAAATCATAATAGCATTACGCAGGACGCTTATAACCCCTGCATATTCAGGATACTGAGTTCTTCCTTTCATAATAATGAAACAAAGTCTTAAAGGTGAAAAAACGATAGCCATCCCCACAAAGTCCCTCGAAGAGGGCGCTATGTTCTCGAGGCTAATCGATACGATTAATTCGTCCCTTGACATCGAAACGGTTCTTAAAAAATCAATGAACTGTGTGGAGGATTTCATGGACGCTGAGGCCAGTTCCATCTTCGAGACAGATAAGGACAGGGGTGAAATTTTCTTCCGCCTTGCCAGGGGTGCAAAGGGCAGGAAGGCCAAGGAGATAAGATTAAAGATGGGGGAGGGTATTGTCGGCTGTGTTATCCAGACAGGGAAACCATTAATAATCCCCGATGCTAGAAAGGACAATAGGTTCTTTAAAGGTGTTGACAAAAAGACCGGTTTTGTAACGAAGACGATCCTATGTGTCCCGTTAAAGGCCCGGGGAGAGGTAATAGGAGCCGTTCAGGTATTAAATAAGAAGAATAACATCCCATTTTGCGAGACCGACCTTGCGCTTCTCAATTCTTTCAGCAGCCACATCGCTATGGCCCTTAAAAATGCCATGCTCTATGGTGAAATTAAAAACCTCAACCTCTCTCTTGAAAAAAAGGTTAAGGAAAGGACGAGGGAACTCTCCCTTTTGTTGGAGACAACAACTACAATCTCATCCACGCTCGATCTTCACCAGATTCTTCAAACACTTGCGGAAAAGATGGTAAAAAGGGTGGCAAGTACCTTTTGTAGAATCTTTTTTCTGGACGAAACAGGCAAACATTTTGTTGTCCAGGCATCTTACCCTATTAGAGACCTTGATTGGCATCCAGATTTTGGAGAGTCTTTCCCTTTTAACTATTCATCTATATTCAAAAAGGTAGCAAGTACAAAAAATACTGTCGTCATTAGTAACTCCAGACTAAAAAAGATAACCAGCGCAGATAATGAGAGAAGGGTCCTGACAGGTTACCTAAAAAACATTAAATCTGTGCTCCTAATACCTTTAATGTTTAAAGATAAGGTGTCAGGGGTAATATCTCTCGGAGAATCAAGGAAATGGGAAAGAAGCCCGTTCGACACGAGGAAGATACGGCTCTGCAAGGCCATTGCAAATCAGGCCGCAGCAGCTATAGAAAATGCACAGCTCTTTGAAGAAGTAATAACGAAGAATAAGGAACTTAAAGAAACATGCTTTCAATCCATGAAGGTGCTGGCCCAATCCATAGAAGAAAAAGATGAATATACAAGGGAACATAGTGAGAGGATAGTGCATTATGCCAAGCTTCTGGTGGATAAACTCGACCTACCAGAATAATATAACGAACACTTAAAATATGCAGCTATCCTCCATGATATAGGGAAGATAGGCATACGCGGCGCTATTCTGGATAAAAACGACCCCCTTGAGGAATCAGAATATAACGAGATTAAAACACACCCTGAAAAGGGTGCAAAGTTGATAGAAGGGATAAAGTTCCTTGCACCTGTAAGATCTATAATACTCTATCACCACGAGAGATGGGATGGCACGGGCTATCCCGAGGGATTAAAGGAAGAAGAGATACCTATAGGTTCAAGGATAATCTCCGTGCTCGATACCTATGACGCCATAACCTCTGACAGACCATATCGAAGGGCGAAGGGACGGAAATATGCAATATCCGAATTGAAGAGGTTTGTAGGAAAGCAGTTCGACCCAAAGATAGTAGAAGCCTTTATAGAGATACTGAAAGAAGAAGATCGGCAATTGACAATGAAGATTGATTATTAGCAAATCCAGGAATTGAAGATTGACGATTAACGATACACGATTCACGAATGACGATTGAAAATTGCCAATAGTCAATGTCATTTGATTCCACAGTAAAATCCATAAGTCTGATTATTAATCTATTCCTATGATCCGCACAATCAAAAACATACAGGAGGTCATCTATGCTTGCAGAGTTCAGTATCATACCTATAGGATCAGGCGAAAGTATGGGTGAAGAGATTTCAAAGATATTGGATATGGTTGACAAAAGCGGACTTGACTATAAGTCAAATCCCATGGGCACCGTTGTGGAGGGAGAGTGGGAAGAGGTCATGGAGCTCATAAAGAAATGCCATTGTGAGATACTGAGTGCCTCTCCAAGGGTAATTACAACCATATCGATAGACGACAGGCCTTCGAAACCGATGGACAGGATTACAGCCAAGATAAAGTCCGTTGAGGAAAGGCTGGGTAGAGAGGTTAAGAAATAGACTTGCAGATTGTTCTTATAGCCTCATCGGTGCCCTGATGTGAATCTATTAAAGGTTGACGGCGCCTACGGTGAAGGTGGTGGTCAGATACTCAGAACCTCACTCGCCCTGGCAGCACTTATAAAGGAGCCTGTTGAGATATACAATATACGTGCAGGCAGGAGAAAGCCAGGGCTAAAGCCCCAGCACTTGATGAGCGCCATGGCAGTTGCTGAGATAACAGGGGGGAGTCTGGAGGGCAATGAATTAAATTCACAAACTCTCAGGTTATTTCCAGGCGCGGTGAGGGGCGGGAGGTATACCTTTGATGTCTCTACATTAAGGTCTAGTTCTGGTTCGACAGGGCTAATTTTTCAAACCATCCTCCCGGCACTCTCTTTTGCAGAAAGGCCGTCAGAGGTAACCATACGGGGTGGGACACACGTCCCATGGAGCCCGCCTCCTGACTATCTAAAATGCGTATTTCTTCCCACAGCAGGAGAAATGGGAATAAAGGTTGGCTTTGAAAATACGAGATATGGCTTTTATCCTCTGGGCGGTGGTGAGATAAAGGTGGGTATCGGCCTTTCCTTACGGCCGTTAAAACCGATCTCCTTGATAGAACGCGGTGAATTAAAACGATTATATATTACTTCAGCAGTGGCAAACCTTCCCATCTCCATCGCAGAGAGACAGAGGGACAAGGCGATAGCAAGAATCAGGGGCAAAGGATTAGAGACAGAATGTGCGATAAAGGAAGTGCCATCACCGGGGAAAGGTACTTTTGTCTTTATTCTTGCGGAGTTTGAAGATATAAGAATCGGGTTCTCTTCCCTTGGAGCCGTAGGAAAGAAGGCCGAGGCCGTGGCAGATGAGGCGGTAGATGAGTTTCTTGGATATCTGAATGGCTCTGGAGCTACCGACCCTCACATTGCAGACCAACTGATACTCTATATGGCTCTTGCAGATGGAGAATCTACCATTACCACAACTGAGGTTACAAATCATCTCCTGACAAATATCCATGTAATTGAAAGGTTTCTGCCGGCAAGGTTTAAGATCGAGGAGGGAGATAAGACTGAAAAGGTAATATCTGTAAAGGGAATTGGGTTAATGGAGCAGAGGAACACTTAAATTGCTATGCTTAAGATCACTCTATTTCTTCACCTCTTAGCAGCACTCTTCTGGATAGGTGGGATGTTATTCCTCGTACTTATCATAGGCCCGTTCCTGATGACCATAGAGCCTAGGGAGAGATCCCGTGTATATCAATTTGTGGGGCAAAAATACAGGAGGCTAGCTTGGATAGCCATAATCACCCTCCTCGTCACAGGGACGTTAAACCTCTACTATTTGGGTATACCCTTATCTTCTATCGGCAATTCAACATTTCTATCAGCGCCGTATGGAAGGACCCTTCTTATAAAGCTCATACTTGTTGCAATAATTATTATATCGAGCCTGATACACGACTTCTATCTTGGCCCTAAGGCTAGGAGTGATAGGCGTTATTCGTACTTTGCAAGGACTCTTGGAAGGGGAAATCTCTTTATAGCCATTCTCATAGCCCTGTTTGCAGTATTCCTCAGATTAGGAGGGATATAGATGCACAAGTTCGATCCAGCAAATATAGAACTGCTCATCGGTGAAGAGAGATACAAGGGAATGGATCCCCTTGAGTTCTTAAGGTCAAACGGGCTTATTCAAGGGATGTATATCGCCGATGTAGGCTGCGGTCCTGGCTTCTTCACGCTCCCTGCATCAGAAATAGTCGGAGAGAGCGGGAAGGTCTATGCCGTGGACAGCCAGGAGAATATGCTGAAGGCGCTCAAGAGAAGAAAACCGACAGGGAACACAACAATAGTACAATCCGATGAAAGCCATATCCCTATCGAAGATGGTTCTTGTGATATGGTGCTGCTCGCCTTTGTCCTGCATGAAGCAGAGGAAAAACTCGTCTTTCTTAATGAGTTGAAAAGGCTTTTAAGGCCTGAAGGCAGGCTCATCCTCCTCGATTGGGAGAAGAAGATTGAAGAGAAGGGACCTTCGTTTGAAGAGAGGATCGAAAAGGCTGAGGCCGTGAGGCTCATTGAAAGGGCAGGGCTTGAGATAGAGGAGACGGGGAATATAAACCCCTCTCATTACAAGATAGCTGTCAGAAAAAAACAGGAGGCTTAAGATGGAAGTAAAGATAAAAAATACGACTATCTCTCTTGTGAGGGGAGACATCACCAAAGAGGATACCGATGCCATAGTGAATGCAGCCAACTCACGGCTGGTCGGTGGTGGGGGAGTAGACGGGGCAATCCACAGGGCCGGGGGGCCTAAGATTATGAAGGAGTGCAGGAAGATAGGCGGTTGCCCCACAGGGGATGCGGTAATAACATGCAGTGGTAACCTCAAGGCCAAACATGTCATACATACGGTAGGTCCTATCTACAGGGACGGCAACCATAACGAAGAGAAGCTTCTTGAAAGTGTCTACAGAAGCTCCCTTGAGCGGGCCATAGAGAACGGTGCAAGAAGTGTCGCTTTTCCATCGATTAGCACGGGGGTGTATGGCTATCCAATCCATGAAGCCGCTTCTGTTGCACTAAAGACTGTTATAGATTTCATAAAAACACACAAGGGTATTGATCTAGTCAAGTTTGTTCTCTTCTCTGAGAGGGACTCCAAGGTGTACAAGAAAGCCCTCGAGGACATTATTGGGGGTTAAGGATTGCATGGCAAGATTTGGATAATCACTCACCCACCTTTGCTAACAATCCCTTCTCCCTTACCTTCTTGAAGTTCCAGGCAAAGAAGCTAATGGCCACCGCGATATAGACACAGTTCAATCCAGCGGCCCAAAGGATTTCACCAACCGGTAAGACACCTCCCTCAATTACCGCCCTCATACCCTCAAACACATGCGATGCAGGGATGTATCTGGCAATAGTTTGGAGGAACGGCGGGAGTACGGATACGGGATAGAATACAGCAGATACCGGCTGGAAGAGAAACGCCAACCCCCATGCGAGCACCTCTGTCTCCTGGCCGAACCTCATTATCAGGGATATGGTTATGATGCCTATGGCCCATCCCATAATTACAAGGTTTGCCATCAGTGGTATCAGCGAAAGACCGATCAGGAATATATTAAACGAGTATATTAACCATGCTAGGATTATAAGGATAGCGGATGCAGCTAGGAGCTTCATCATGCTTACAAGCATAAGTGTCATTAGGTATTCGGATGGTTTCAAAGGGCTTATAAATATATTGAGAAGGTTCCTTGACCATACATCCTCAAGAAATGATACCGATATCCCCT
>JAUXIU010000103.1 GCA_030620895.1 Deltaproteobacteria bacterium | reverse complement strand
AGACAAAGTTGGAATATTACTGGAGCATCAACAAAAAATCACCCTGCCCCATTCCCACTGAAATTGGCAAATCGTTTAGTAAGGATGTTTTCCTTCCATGGTGACACAGTCCTGGACCCTTTTTGCGGCACAGGAACTACAATGATTGCCGCTTTAAGAAATGGCAGAAATAGCATTGGGATTGATATTGACCCTGAGTATTGTCGAATGGCAGCTCGTTACTTAAAAGCAGAAAGTAGCAATCTTGTTATGAAAACTAAATTGAGTTTTGAAAAATTGACATGTAGTCACTCGAAACACTTGCAAGTATGTGACGATCAAGCTCTTTACAACGTAAAAGCAGCAAAGAAGCAAATGGGATAGAGGGAAATGAGGGACAGCGGCCTTTAAGTGACAGGAATTAGCTTTTGTAAGTAACAGGAATTAAGAGTTAAGAATTAGGAATCATGGATTCTTTTTTTAGATTGACACCTAATTCATTCTTCCTGATTCATAATTCAGATTTGCTGAAAGCTACTACCTAAAAAGCTACAACCCAACCATAACCATTCGCTCATTCAACCACCATGCTGTTCGCTTCTCTTCTAAACCTTATTATTCACCTTCTCCATCCTGATCACGAACATCAACAGCGGCGGTATGACAAAGATGGTAAATACCGTAGAGAGTGCAAGTCCACCAAGCACTACACTTCCAAGCCCCCTGTAAAGCTCGGAACCAGGTCCCGGGGCCACTACCAGTGGCAGCATGCCAAAGATACTGGTCAATGCGCTCATATATATGGGCCTTAGCCTCGTCCTCGTAGATTCAAGCACAGCTTCATGATGGTCCATCCCGTGGTGCCGGATATTGTTGAGGGCCTGATGGACAATGAGGATGGCATTATTTACAACGACACCGATGAGTATCACGAAACCCAACATGGTGAGTATATCGAATGGTTGAACTGTAATGAGGAGGTTCACCAGCCTAAGACCTATAAATCCACCTGCTGCAGCAAGAGGGACAGTAAACATAATAATCAGGGGGTATATAAAGTTTCCAAATAGTGCTGACATCAAGAGGTAGCTGATAAATGCAGCCAATAGAAAGTTCCATTGCAAACTACTTCTGGTTTCTGTGAGCTTGTCTGCTGCACCGCTTAGTATGATATCCATCCCTTGTAGCATCCCCCTCCCCTTTAGCGACGGGATGATTTTGTCCCTGATAGTCTCCATCGCCACCTGAAGCGGTACTGTAACTGGTGGTGTCACCTGGAGGGTAACCGTCCTCTGCCTTTCGAGATGCCTCACCTGTGTAATTCCTGCTGTCCTTTCCAGTGCTGAGATGGAAGAAACCGGAACAACATTACCACCCTGAGTTACAATAGGGATATCGTAAAGCTCCTCAGGTGTAGAGATATCTCTTTCGGATGCCATCAATACAAGGTCAATCTTCTTCTTTCCCTCCTGCTTGAAATCTCCTATCTTCCTGCCGTCCATAAAGACATCAAGTAGGACACCAAGTTCTCTTGCACTCATCCCCACTGCCTTTAGGCGTTCTCGATCAGGGATTATCCTTATTTCCGGATATAGGAGTTCAAGGGATGGGATGGGTCTTACCTGTACATCCGGTATCTCCTGTTTTATCATCCCGAACATGGCACCCGCCGTTCGCACGGCTTGATTAATATCTTCACCGCTTATATCCACATCGATGGTCCTCCCCCTGCCAAAGCTCGTCTGGAATATCCCAGCCTGGTTGCTTATACCGAACATCCCCGGTATGCTATAAATAACCCTTGTAAACAACGGTATAAGTTCGCGTGCACGTCGCTCGTGCATGCTTATAGCGCCGAAGAGCATTATCTGTTCCGTACCAACATAAAACATATTCTTTATGCCTGGATAGCCGTTATAATCCTTACCAAGGTGGGGTTTGGCAAAATTGAAGATGTGTTCACCAATCTCTTTTCTCTCTTTATAGGAGAGCCCTGGCGGAGGTATGAGTATATTTATTATGAGGTTTCTGTTCCCTTGGGGGAGATACTCCATCTTGGGGAATAAAAGCACAGCAAGCAATATTGCACATATAGTAAGCGACAGGACTGTTATTACCCTTGTTCTCCAGTTCTGTAAAGTAAACCGTACCATCCTCATTATTATCTCCACGAGTCTCTTTCCTAACCCGCCGGAGATATTCCCTCCAGAAGATATTTTTCTCCCTGATATTCTAAAGAGTTGCTTTGAAAACATGGGAATCACTGAGACAGAAACGATGAGACTCAAAGTCACAGAAGAGGTAATAGCTATAGCAATGTCTCTGAATAACTGCCCAGCCTCCTCTTTTATAAATATAACGGGGAGGAAGACCGCCACCGTTGTAACGGTTGACGCAAGTATTGCACCCCACACCTCTCTTGCACCGTCATAGGCCGACTCAAATGGTGCCTTCCCCATCTTTCTGTGGCGGTCGATGTTTTCCAGAACAACTATTGCATTATCCACGAGCATACCTACAGCAAAGGCGATACCGGCAAGGCTGACGACATTGAGATTTCTCCCAAGCGCATTCATGATAATAAAGGTTCCTACTATGCTTATGGGTATCGCAGTGGCAACAACCACTGTAGATGAGACACTTCTTAAAAAGATCAATAAAACTATAACGGCAAGGGCACCACCAATGAGTATATTCCTCTGTACAAGTTTTATGGCTCCACTTATGTATGGCCTCTGATCATAGACCCAGTCCAGATAGATCCCCTGGGGTTTGAGCTTTTCATTATTAAGCCATTCAACAACATCCTCAACCCTGTCAGACAGTTCGAGAATATTTATCCCAGGCTCAGGTTTGATACCAACTGCTATACCCTCGTTTGCATTATGCATCATCGCAATTGAAGGTTTTTCATACCCGAAATCAATGCTGGCTACATCAGACATAGTGATGCGCCTCTGTCCTGTTGATTTCATTACTATCTTTTCAATATCTTCGGGAGACCTAAACTCAGCTACCGTCCTTATTCTATAATTCCTCCTTCCAACCCCCATGCTCCCGGCTGACACATCCACATTTTCCGTCACCAGGACGCTTATACGGTCGTTCATCGTAAGGTCGTAAGCAGCGAGTTTTTCGGGTTTTACGGTGATATGCATCTCCTTCTCTCTCCCGCCAGCTACAAAGAGGTCGGCAACACCTTCCACCCTTTCAAGGTGCTGCCTTATCTCGTTCTCAAAATATGTCTTATAGGTACTTATGGATTTTGGATTATCATCGTCGGTTTTAAGTATCATCCATATCACAGGGGATGTGGCAGCCCCTGTAGCATTGATTACAGGCTTTTCAACATTCTCAGGGTATGAGGGAACTTCATTTATCTTGTTTGAAACCCTTAATAGGGCATCATCAACAACGGTACCTATCCTGAACCTCAGTGTAACGGTACCCTGGTTGTTAAAGGATGAACTTTCCATCCTAATAAGCCCGGGTATTCCCTTCAGAACCTTCTCCTGCTCTTCGATTATCTCACGCTCTATCTCATAGGGTGTGGCTCCCGGCCAGATAGTGGTAATTGTAATCTCAGGCTCAGTCACCGAAGGGCTCAACTGATATGGCATACTCAGCAACCCTATTACTCCAAAGAGCACAATCAATATGACGCCAACAATGACGGTAACCGGTTTTTCTATGGCGAATCTAACAATATCCATTTTTTAGTTTTCGATTAATTAACCCCAGACTATGCACGAAATGGACAAACCATCGTAGCCGCAGGCTTTAGCCTGCGAAGAGGGACTGTCCCAGTTCTGTTCTTGCCATGCGCAGAGCGCTTTGCGCAAAGCGTGTTCTTGTAAATCGGGGACTGTCCCTAGAAAGCAAATAGCGAAACCTAAAGGTTTCGGCTACGTTCGTGCATAATTTGGGTTAATAACTAACCGCTTGTCCATCCCTAATCCTCTCATTCCCTTTAACCACTACCTGCATCCCCTTTTGAAGTCTCTCTGAATATACACCTGCAATCATCCCTTCGTATCCCAAAACCTTTACAGGCATCATTACCGCCTTTGAGTCGATAACCGCAAAGACAACTGTATTGCCAAACATCGTCATAATGGCATCTCTATTAACAACAAGGGTCTCTTCCCTTTTATCTTTTGGCAGTCTTACCTTTGCCCCCATACCCTCTTTTAAGGAAAATCTGTTCTTAATCCTTATCTTTACAGGGAAGGTCCTCGTCGCTATATCCCCTCTTGGTATGACCGCAAACACCTTTCCTTTTATCCTATGCCCGCCTGCCTCCAGCACTACACCTGTACCGGGTTTGATAAAACCAGTTATCCTCTCAGGAACGTCAACCACAATATCTACAAAATCGTCTCTTGCAATAGTCGCTACAGGTAAACCCGGTGAAAGCCACTCACCCCTGTCAACATGCCTTTTAAGAACCACGCCATCAAATGGAGACCTGATATCCTTCTTTTGAAGCTCCACCTCCAGTCGCTCGACATCAGCCATAAGGGAGGCAGACCTCTTTTCAAGTCCCTTTACTCTGAACCTGTATTCATCATAATCCTTCTCTGATATCAGATCATCACTGTAAAGCTTCTCTATCCTTTTGAGGTCAATCTCTGCCTTCTCAAGGTCCGACAAGACCTGCTCATGAGATGCTCTTGTTGCCTCAAGGGTCTTTTTGAGT
>JAUXIU010000074.1 GCA_030620895.1 Deltaproteobacteria bacterium | reverse complement strand
TATAACATTCTCCAACTCCCTTACATTACCAGGCCAACGGTAACTAAGGAGTAGTTCCATCGCCCTCTCAGATACCCCCCTTACGGACTTGCCAAACTTCCTGGTAAATTGCTCGAGAAAATAGGTGGTGAGGAGTGGGATATCCCCCTTTCTATCCCTCAGAGGTGGCAGGTGGATAGGTATGACATTGAGTCTATAGAGGAGATCCTCCCTGAATCGGCCTTCCTTCACCTCTGCATTGAGGTCCTTTGCTGTGGCAGCAATTATCCTCACATCTACCTTTGCGGACCTTGTATCCCCGATACGCCTGACCTCCCCTTCCTGGAGTACCCTCAGGAGTTTCACCTGCAGGTCCTTTGATAACTCCCCTATCTCATCGAGGAAGAGGGTACCGCCATCCGCCTCCTGGAAGAGGCCGTCCTTATTCCTTGTGGCATCTGTGAATGCCCCCTTTACGTAACCAAAGAGCTCGCTTTCAATGAGATTATGGGGGAATGCACCGCAGTTTACGGGAAGAAAGAGTGCCTCTCTTCTGTCGCCATTAAAATGGACCGCCCTGGCTATAAGCTCCTTCCCGGTTCCACTCTCCCCTGTTATTAGAACAGTGGTTTCGTAACTTGATATCTTCTTTACAAGATCGAATATCTCCAGCATCTTCTGGTCCTCGGCAAGTATGTTCTCAAAATCACTCTCCTTACGGATATCATCTTTGAGCCTTTCATTCTCCCTCTTAAGACGTTCCCTCTCATCTGCCTTCTTTAAGGTAAGGACGATCTCATCTGGCTTAAATGGTTTTGATATATAATCATAGGCCCCCAGCCTCATACACTCTATGGCCGTATCAACGGTACCATATGCCGACATCATGATAACAACAGGGGGAAGGGACCAGGGTACAGGGGCCAGGGAATTCAAGGACTTGAGAAAGTCGAGGCCGTCCATAGTAGGCATCTTTATATCACAGAGTACAAAGTCAAAGTCATCTCTCTTCAGAACCTCAAGCCCCTGACTGCCATCCCCTGCAGAGACCACATCACAGCCCTCCTTCTTCAGAATGACAGAGAGCATATGGCGCATCGACTCTTCGTCGTCTATGATCAAGACCCTCATATTTGTTTACCCTTTTTGCCTGGTTTACCTGGTTTACTTAGTTTGCATAGTTTGCTTTGTTTAAATCATATAAACCATGTTAACTTTGTTTACTTTGTTTGCCTGGTTTTTTTTGTTTGCCTGGTTTACTTAGTTTATTTTGTTTACTTGGTTTAGTTAGTTTTAATCATATCAACCATGTTAACTATGTTAACTATGCAAACCATGTTTACATTATTTCAACCATGTAAACCATGTTAACTTTATTTGTTTTGTTTACTTTGTTTTCCTGGTTTGCCTTGTTTGCTTAGTTTATATTGTTTACATTGTTTGCTTTTTTAACCATGAGAACCAAGTCAACTATGTAAACCGTACCAACCATATTAACCATGTAAACCAGATGAACCCTGTTAACCATGTAAACCATGCCAACCATATTACTCCGCTGCCGGCAAAACCACTTCAAAGGTGGCACCGCCATCCTCCCCGCCTTTTACCCTTATCTCACCACCATAAGCCTGGATGATCTCCTGGGATATAAACAGCCCAAGGCCGGTACCTTTACCCGGTTCCTTTGTTGTAAAGAAGGGATCGAATATCTTGTCAATATCCTCCTCAGCGATACCCTTGCCGGTATCAGATACAGATATACAGACCGCCTTACCTATCTCACCATCTTCTCTCATCTTCATGAAGTTACTGTCCTTGGAATCGCTCTTTCGACTCCTGGGGGTTGAAACCTTCCCTGTAATATATTCTGTCTCATTTGCATCTATAGTAACCCTACCCCCTTCAGGCATCATATCCCTTGCATTCATTAGAATGTTTAGCATAACCTGTTTCAACTTGCCACTATCTGCCATTACAAACGGAAGTTTCTTTTCCAGGTTAACCACCACTTCTATAGAACCTTCCCTCCTCTGGGGTTCAAATATATCGAGTGCATCCTGGATAACAGCCCTAACATCAACAGCCCTTGTCAGCTTGTCCGCATACTCCTTGGAAGGCCTGGAGAGATCAAGGAACTCCTTTACTATATTATTTATCCTTACAGTCTCCTTCTCAATCCTCTTGAGCATATCTCTCTCTTCACCACTATCATCTATGCCCTTTATCAAGAGGTCGATATACCCGAGTATCGCACTGAGGGGGTTGCCTATCTCATGAGCAATGCCAGCCGCAAGCCTTCCAGCAGTAGCAAGTTTCTGCGAGGTCAGTAACCTCTCCTGTGCAGAAACAAGCTCCCTGTTTGCCCTTTCGAAGTGCGAAATCTTCTCCTCAATACTGTCAGCCATCGTATTAAATGATCTTGCAAGGCTTCCGATTTCATTATATTCATTCACATCAGCCCTCTCACCAAAACTTCCACCCGAGATCCTCTTGGCTGTATATTCTAATTTCCTTATCGGCTTGATTACAACCTGCGACAGGAGATAGACCCCGAGGACTACTATAACAATAGAATCTATTATTGAAAAATAGAGTATAAGCTTCTTAACACCACCCAATTCCTCCTCAACCCCTTTGAGGGGGAGGGAAAACCTTACCTTCACGCCATCCATTATATCCGAAGAGACAATGAACTTTCCGCCAGAAATAGAGAAGAGACCGGCGCCAATGAGCCTTACAGATAGATCTTCTTCATATATTATCAAGCGCCCTTTTTGATCTTCCGGCAAATCCCCTGTCTTCATTGTCACCGCTCCATCCCTATTCAGAACCATCGCATCACTTATGAGACCGGATCTTATAGAACCCCGTATGTATCTCTCTAAAGCCTCATTGCCCTCGCCATATTTATGCCTCATAAATCCAGTTAGGAGCTCTGCCTCTCGTGCCTTTCTGTATATAGCATTCCGCTCGATAATCTTTAAGCTCAAAACACCTCTAAAGCCAATTGCGGCTACCATTATTATAACCATAGACGTAATAACCTGGGCCCTTATACCCCATATCTTCGTCATCTCAGCCATAGGTGCAACGTATAAAATTCGATAATGTCCTCCCCTATAAAGAGGTATATCGTCGCCCCCAATGAGAGGAATGGACCGAATGGGATGGCGTATTTAGTATCCCTTCCCTTCAGAATCATAAAAACGCCTCCTATAATAGCACCTACAAAGGAACCGACAAAGAGTGTTACCAGGATACCCCTCCAACCAAGGAATGCACCTATCATTGCGAGTAGCTTGATATCCCCTCCTCCCATACCTTCTCTCCCTGTAATCATATGATAGCCGTATGCCACAACAAAGAGCACACCGCCCCCTGCAACCATCCCGATAAGGGAATTTTTAACCCCCGGGACGGGGAGAAAGAATGACACTGCAAAACCAACCGCTATGCCTGGGAGACTGATCACATCGGGGATTATCTTATGCTCAAGGTCTATTAATGTTATTACAATCAAAGCCGACAAAAGGATGTAATATACAAGCGCCTCTAAGGTAAGACCGAAGACGATAAAGAGTGAAACGGCCACCAAGGCTGTCACAACCTCGATGATTAGGTAATTAAGGGGAATACGGGCATTACAGTACCTGCATCTCCCATGAAGGAGGATATAGCTGATTATAGGTATGTTGTCATAAAAGGGGATACGTTTTTCACATTTTGGGCACGACGAAGGTGGAAATATAATGGATTTTTTCAGTGGTATACGGTATATGCAGACATTAAGGAAACTGCCAGTAATTGCTCCAAATGCAAATAAAAATATATAGATTAAAGGATCAGGCACTGTTTTCAATGCGTGTTGCGAGTTACGGGTTACGAGTTTCGGGTTTTTAAATTGAAGATTGAAGAATTGAGTATTGAAGATATTTTTCAATTGTCAATTGTCATTCGTCAATCTCCTAACTCCTACCTACTATCTACTAACTACTATCTACTGTATTTGTTTGCCTGGTTTACATATTGTTTGGGTTGCGTGTTTTTATTTCCATTATGTCTCTATATATTCTTTCTCTTTCATAACCAGAAACTCGTAACCCGTAACCCGCAATCCTATCTACTATCTACTGTATTTGTTTGCATTTATCTTTACATAATCGCAAGAAAGGTCTGTGGTCCATATCACCGCACTCTTATCGCCCATCTTCAGGTCTATTGTAACCTCGATATCTCTTTCTTTCATATACCTCTTTGCCACCTTCTCCCCACCTGTCGCAACACCACCCCTTACGATAGGAAGTTTCCCAAGATTGATATTTACCTTATTGGCATCCAGATCTACCCCTGAAGACCCCAGGGCAACCATGATCCTACCCCAGTTTAAATCCTCACCGAAAAAGGCGGTCTTGACAAGCAGAGAGTTTGCTACCGACCTTGCGGCCTTTATCGCATCGCTCTCGGTTCTACCCCCCTTTACCCTTATCTCAAGGAACTTCGTGGCCCCCTCCCCATCCTTTACGATCATATGCGCTAGTTTCAGGCAGAGACGGTCCAGCATACCCTGAAATGTCTTGAAGATCGAATCCTGGGTCTTAAAACTCTTATTCCCCGCCAAACCATTTGCAAGCATCAGGACCATGTCGTTTGTGGATTCATCACCATCCACAGTTATCCTGTTAAAAGAACGGTTTACTGCACGCCTTAGTAGAACCTGAAGTGTCCTTCTATCCATTACTGCATCTGTGACTACAAATGCGAGCATAGTAGCCATATCAGGTGATATCATCCCTGCACCCTTCGCAATACCTACAATCCTGACAGGTCTTCCGCCAACCCTTCCCTCTTCCATAGCCAGCTTGGGAAATGTATCCGTAGTCATTATAGCCTCTGCTGCTTCAAACCATCCAACGGGAGACAGGCCTTTGGCCAGGTGCGGGACTGCCCTCTCTATCTTATCCATCGGTATAGGCTCTCCTACTACACCTGTTGATGCAACCATCACGTTATCGTTCTTTGTACCGAGGACCTTCGCAGCCAGGTTGGCCATATTTCTTGCATCCTTAATTCCTCTCTTACCCGTACATGCATTTGCATTCCCGCTATTTATGATAATTGCACTGCACTCTCCCCCCTTTATCCTTTCAATCTCAACAATTATAGGTGCAGCCTTGACCTTATTCTTCGTAAAAACACCGGCAATAACTGCCGGTGTCTCTGTATATATAAGCGCTAAGTCCTTCTTATTACCCTTCTTTATACCGCAGGGTATTCCTGCCGCCTTAAAGCCCTGCACAAGAAGACCTGAACTCTCAACTCCAAGCACCGGCAGCTTCATCAGCCACTCACCACACCACAGCACTTCTTGTATTTTTTTCCACTTCCGCAGGGACACGGTTCATTTCTGCCGATCTTCCGGCCGGCTCTATGTACAGTCTGCGGTCTTTCCTTTTCAGGTGCCTTCTCGCCCCTCCCTAAAATAATACTCTGCTTCCTCTCTACAGGCTCAAGCGTTGCAACATCCTCCTCCCTTGCAATCTGAACCTTTAAGAGTCTTTCAACTACCTCTGACTTCATCCTGAAGATCATATCGGTAAAGAGATCGAACCCCTCCTTCTTATACTCCTGAAGTGGATCTTTCTGCGCATAGCCTCTAAGCCCTATCCCTTCTTTTAGATGGTCCATCGCAAGGAGGTGGTCCTTCCACAGAGTATCCAGTGTCTGCAGCATTATAATCCTTTCGAGGTGTGAGAATATCTCCTCTCCGGTATCCTGAACCTTCTTCTTATACGCCTCAACGGCCATCCCCTTAACCTCTTCAACCAAGGCCTCCCTTCCACCGAGCTCTTTCAACCGTCCACTTTCCAGGTTCAACCCAAACTGACTGTAGAGATTACTATTTAAGGATTCTAGATCCCAATCCTCGGCATAAGTCTTCTCCTCAATATTGGTATAGACGATATCATCGGCTGCCTCCTCGATAGATTCAAGGACCATCTCCCTCAAACCCATCAGGCCAAGCATCTGTCTT
>JAUXIU010000131.1 GCA_030620895.1 Deltaproteobacteria bacterium | reverse complement strand
TCCATGGTTGACTTCCACTTTGGTGGAAACCTCTCTATCGTGCAAACGATGATATTTATTATGAGAAGAAGAAGAATCCCCTGGAACCAGGGAGAATGATACATATCATTCAGCTCCCCCATAAGGATAAACTGCGCCCATTTCTCGCCATACTCTCTTGCATAGAAAGCGACTGGCTGATCTTGTTGAATGACCGTACCTATGATAGAAACAGCGGCAAGGGTGATAAGAATAAAGAGGGTTAGTTTTAAAGAGCTAAAAAAGGCCCATATTCTGGACCCGATAGATTGATACCATGCCATATTATTTAACGCATCTTCCGATGTCTTATTTATAGACATTAGTCTTTGAGTGGTTGTTAGTCATCGGTGGTAATTTTTTCAGCGTTTATTTGTTTTATTTACTCTTTGAAGCAGGTTCTTCCTTATATTTTGCCAAGAAACTAGATGCAGCCTTTCCAATATCACTCTCTGACCCTATAGCAACTGTCTTTGTCCACGCTTTTCTGGCCCCTGCAATTCGGCCTGTTGCAGCAAGCATAAATCCTTTGGTAAGCCATATCCTCTGGAAATAAGGATCAACCTTAATGCCCTCCTCAACAACCCACAATCCATCTTCCGATTTACCGATATAGTGGTATGCAAGACCAAGGTCATTATACGCATCAACATCCTTTGGCCTTATCTCAATTGTCCTCTTATAATATTTTATCGCCTCCTGGAATTGCCTGAGCTCAAAGTATATATCGCCTAAATAGGCAAGGGCGTCTGCGTCATTTGGATTCTTTTTTATTTTTTCCTTAAGATCGTTTATAACCTTAATGTCATCTTCACTCCGGGTATCGGTCGCAGCATTACCGATACCTTCGCCTTCTTTCAATGATACGTTGCCTGCAGGCCCGATATCCGACCTTCTACCGACAAGATAGCCACCTATAACAGCAAAACAAAGTACTACAACTATTATTACGATATACTTCTTTTCCATACTTTTGGTCTAATTAGAAAGAAAACCTTCTATCGATAGCCTTTCTTATAGGTACTATATCCTTGCCCTTATTATACATATTATATGCCATTGCAGCCTCCTCTATACAGACATCGCAGGATGCTCCATGTTCATCGACGAAACAGGTCAAGAGGCCCTTATGTCCAAAATTTTCCTTACATCTGCAGTAACAGTAGAGGCTATCAATAACCTCTGGTATCTCCCTGGTGATACGATATGCCTTTGCACCCTTCCCGTAAAGAAGGCAGGGGATATTGTCTCTCTCGTCTCACCCCTTCTCAACTCCGATATATCTATAACTTTTTTTCTCTATTATATTCAGATAGTATATAACCTCCGCCGAAAAACAGTGTGACCAGAATAACAGTACCAATTATAACAAATCTTTTACTACCACCGCCTTGCATGCTCTTCTTCATAATTAATATGCTACCAGAAAAGGATTAAAATGATATTAAGCGATGATTACCTTTTTTTAATCATTGCTATCCCGCCTTCTTCATCAGGGCTTCCATTACGGCTGACTTGGTATTCTCCTCTTCCTTGCCAAAGAGGATACATTTAGTCGGACAACGACCGGTAGGTTTCTCATCCTGGGGACAGATCTCATAATTTACAGTTGCCAGATTTGCCTTTAGCTCAATACCCCCCTCTATCTCACAGTCCTTCACACAGAGGCCGCATGCAATACATGCAACCTTACAGATCTTCCTCGCAACAGCACCTTTGTCCTTGTTCCTGCAGTATACGAAGAGTTTATGGTCTTCGGGGTGCATCTCAATAATATCTCTTGGGCACGCCCTGGCACAGGCCCCGCACCCAATACACGCATCATAGAAAACAACTGGTAGACCGTTATTATTCATTGTAATCGCATCGAACTGGCAGGCCGTTACACAATCATCATAGCCTATACAACTGTATATACATGCCTTCTCACCGTTTGTAAGGTTTGCCGCCGCACAGGTCTTTTCACCCCTGTACACTGCGTTCTTTACAGCCTCTATATCACCACCGTTGCAGAGTACAACAGCCACCATCCTGCCCATCTTATTGGACTCCACACCTAGAAGTTCCGCTATTTTATCTGCAACCTCCTGACCACCCGCTATACAAGTATCGACTGCCACCTCACTGCCGGCCATCTTTTCAGCAAGTGCAAGACACCCTGCATATCCACATGCCCCACAGTTGGTCTGAGGTAGTTCGTTGAGTATCTTTTCTACTATAGGGTTCTCTTCAACCTTCAGTTTCTTACTTGCAACTGCAAGAAAGGTTGCAAAAAAGATACCTAAGCCACCCATAGCCAAAAGTGATATAAATAGTGTGGTAGCCATTACAAACCTCATTTCAAGAGGGATAGCCCAATTATATGTTATGCGTTATGCGTAATGTACAGTGCGCAACACTCATCACTTAATACTCCACCCCTTAATCAGCGTCCATCTATTGTTATATCCTCATACAGACAGCAATCCTGCAAACCCCATAAAGGCAAGGGCCAGCATCCCTGCGACCAGAAGAGTCATCGGTGCTCCCTGTAATGATTTAGGGACATCTGCAAACTCCAGTTCCTCCCTTATCCCTGACATTATAACGAGAGCCAATGTGAAACCGGCACCTGCTCCCACACCAAAGAATATGCTCTCTATAAAGCTATATTCTCTCAAGACCGCAAAAAGGGCAAGACCCAGGATAGCACAGTTTGTCGTAATCAATGGCAGGAATATACCTAAACTCCTATAAAGCGGTGGGCTGTTTTTTCTTATAAACATCTCAACGAACTGAACGAGTGAAGATATAGCTATAATAAAGGTCACATACTCCAGAAATGTTACATCAAAGGGTATTAGTATATAATTATTAATAAGCCACGTGATGGCGGCAGTAAGAGTCATCACGAATGTTGTGGCCATCCCCATATTAATAGCAGTATCGAATCTCTTGGAAACCCCGAGGAACGGGCATATTCCAAGGAAGTATGTAAGCACAAAGTTATTTACAATCGCCGCAGATATGAATATCATGAACACCTTCATAGGTTTGTATGTCCTCTCTCCTTACTCCTGCTTTTTATAAAGTTTATAATGCCTATTAGAAGACCAAGCGTAAGAAATGCACCTGCTGGCAGTATCATCACCACCCATGGGGTAAATATACTTTCCGTTAAAAACTGAAGACCGAAAAAACTCCCCGAGCCAAGGATCTCTCTTATTGCACCAAGCACAACAAGCGTTGACGTAAATCCAATACCCATACCGAATGAATCAGCGATTGACACTCCAAGGGAGTGCCTCGATGCAAAAACCTCTACTCTGCCAAGAATGATGCAGTTTACAATGATAAGAGGCACATATGGTCCAAGGGCCTTTGATATAGGTGGAAACTGCGCCTTTAGGAAGAGATCAGCCATAGTAACAAAACCCGCGATTATTACAACGTATGTTGGAATCCTCACCTTGGTGGGAACTATCCCCTTTATAAGAGAAGCTATAATGCTGGATGACAAGAGAACAAATGTAGTGGCCACTCCCATGGCCAGACCGTTTGTGACCGAATTAGTTACAGCCAGGGTAGGACACATGCCCAGAAGCATCCTTATTACTGGATTCTCGTCCCAGAGCCCCTTTATAAATTCTCTGTATATACCTTTTGATTCCGCCATCCTGAGTTAATAATACGAGTTACGGGTTGCGAGTTGCGGGTTACGGGTTGCGTGTTACGGGTTGCGTGTTCCGAGTTACGAGTTTCGTGTTTACTTTGTTTGCCTGGTTTGTATTGATTATTTTGTTTAAATCATGTAAACCATGTGAACCATACAAACTATGTTAACCATGTAAACCATATTAACCATGTCAACTATGTGAACCATGTTAACCTTATAAACCTAACAAACCATGTAAACCATATAACTATGT
>JAUXIU010000031.1 GCA_030620895.1 Deltaproteobacteria bacterium | reverse complement strand
GGATCATCAGTATATGTTCCAGGATATAGAATGCAAAGAGAGTAATGAGAACTATTAGAAGGGCATCATCGTTTATCTCGATGGCCTCTGGCAGGAGGTGGATAAAGGCCACTGTAAGCATCACACCAGCAGCAAAACTTATAAATAATATGGAATTCCTCAGCGCCCATCTCTCATTTGCCAGAAGGATATATATGCCTGCCACACTCGCAAGTCCGGATATGGTACCGTAAGTAATAGAATTAAAGAGCTGTAGATTCATATATTATAGTGAAGTTACCCCGCCCTGTAGGCGGGGCATCTGGACAGCAAGGAAGTTTCCATTACCTTAGCACGCCTTGACCCCGCCTACAAGGCGGGGCTTACGGCGTGCATCCTGTTAATGCTTCAATGCACGATTCAATGCATTTACCCGCCACTTCATTGTCAATTAAACGTTAAACTTGAAGTGGATTATATCACCGTCAGTCACCACATAATCCTTGCCCTCCAACCTGACAAGTCCCCTCTCTTTACATCTCCCCTCAGAACCCAGTGCAACATAATCATCGTAGGATATAACCTCTGCCTTTATGAACCCTCGTTCAAAATCAGAATGGATAACACCAGATGCCTGCATTGCCTTCGTTCCTTCAAAAACTGTCCATGCCCTGACATCTTTCTTCCCTGCAGTGAAGAATGTTATAAGCCTCAGGATTTCGTAACCCGCCCTGGCCAGTTTATCAAGACCTGATTCCTTAATACCAAGGTCTTCAAGAAACCTACTCCTCTCGCCTTCGGATAACTCTGCTATCTCTGCCTCCAACTTCCCGCATATCACCACCACCTCTCCCCCTTCATTTTTTGCAATCTCCTTGATAACTTTGACATAGTCAGATTCACCATCAAGATCGGACTCATTTACGTTCGCCACATATAATACAGGTTTTGCTGTAAGCAAGTTCAGTTCTTTAAGTAGCTTATCTTCTAACACCTCCTTACTCATCAACCTTACAGGTCTTCCTGTATTAAGCTCCTCCGCCACAGCATTATATAGATCCAGGGCGTCGGGCGCCGATTTATTGCCTACTTTTGCCAGTTTTGCAATCTTTTCAATTCTCCTTTCCACCGACTGCAGATCAGCCAGTATGAGCTCTGTATTAATAATCTCGATATCCCTTCCTGGATTCAAACTCCCGCTTACATGCACCACATCAGGGTCATCAAAACACCTTACTATATGTGCCAGGGCATCAACAGCCCGTATATGCCCTAGAAACTGATTCCCGAGCCCCTCCCCCTTACTTGCACCCTTCACCAACCCAGCTATATCCACAAACTCAACTGTTGTGGGGATCACCCTTTCAGGTTTCACGAGATCAGCAATCTTAAACAACCGCTTGTCTCTAAGCGCCACTACTCCTATATTAGGATCTATTGTACAGAACGGATAGTTCGATGCCTTTGCACATGCAGAGGTCATGGCGTTAAATATAGTAGACTTTCCAATATTTGGAAGCCCGATTATGCCACATTTAAAACCCATAAGAGTGACTGTTCCTGGTTTACATGGTTTGCATGGTTTATATGGTTAACAGTTTACTATGGAGGTCGGGCAGTTACGAGTTACGAGTTTCGGGTTTCAAAATACAAGTTGCGTGTTGCGAGTTACGGGTTACGGGTTTTAATAACATTCCATGTGTTTTAATAGCTAGATCGCATGACAACTTGTAAATCTCTAAACCCTTATAACTTTTCATTCATTCTTTCTCTTTCTTAACCCGAAACTCGTAACTCGTAACCCGGAACTCGTAACTCGCAATCCAAACAAAAATGGGCTAGTTTAACCAACCAGCCCCATTAATTGCTTTTACAAAAGTATCAGATAAGAATAGGTGCTATAACCAATGAAACGATAGCCATGAGCTTTATTAGAATATTCATCGACGGACCCGATGTGTCCTTAAATGGATCACCGACGGTGTCACCAACTACCGCTGCTTTGTGGCTGTCAGAACCCTTCCCTCCAAGGTTTCCCCTCTCTATATATTTCTTGGCATTATCCCATGCCCCCCCTGCGTTGGCCATAAAGAGCGCAAGCAAGACACCTGTAACAGTTGCACCACCAAGCATACCACCTAGTGCAGCGGGACCCAGAAGAAATCCAACTATTACCGGCGCAAGGATTGCAACAATCCCGGGGATGATCATTTCCGTAAGTGCAGCTCTGGTAGATATATCTATACACTTCTTTACATCAGGCTTTACGCCAGCTCTACCCTCGAGAAGCCCAGGTATCTCTCTGAACTGCCTCCTTATCTCCTGTACCATCTTGAATGCTGCCTTACCCACAGAGGTCATGGTAAGCGCCCCTATAAGGAAAGGGAGCATACCCCCTATAAGGAGACCTATAACGACTAAAGGATCTGTTAAGATTATCATAAGTGGCTCCCCAAGCTTGATGCTGATGGCCTGATTATAGGCGGAAAACAGGGCAAGGGCCGTAAGTGCAGCAGAACCAATTGCAAACCCCTTCCCTATAGCAGCGGTGGTATTGCCCAATGCATCGAGGCTATCGGTTATCTCCCTCACATCCTTTCCAAGCCCGCTCATCTCTGATATGCCCCCTGCATTATCTGCAATAGGTCCGTAGGCATCTACACTCATTATCATCCCTACCGTAGCAAGCATGCCTATAGCCGAAATCCCTATTCCATAGAGACCCGCCACCATATTGGCTATAAAAATTGCTACACAGATAGCCAGCACCGGCAGTACAGTGCTCTCAAGGCCCACAGCCAGTCCTGATATTATATTCGTCGCCGCCCCAGTCTGGCTGGACTGAGCTATCTTTTCAATAGGTTTTGCAGATGTATAATATTCCGTAATCAGACCGATGGCTATACCAGCCAGTGTTCCGGAGACCACTGCCCAGTAGACACCGTTCTTTACGTCGATATTTGTAATGACAAAATAGGCGAATATGAGGAAGAGTCCTGCGGCTATAAATGTCGCATACCGTAGTGCAGCGGCCGGGTCCCTCCTCTCCAGTATCTTCATGGAAAATATCCCAATTACCGATGCAATAAGGCCCACTGTAGCTAGCATAATGGGCAATGCCATAAGCAATCCTATTGGACCAAGCTCTGCAACCTTGCTGCCAGCTATGGCTGTAGCCCCTATTGCAATGGAAGCAATTATAGAACCTACATACGACTCAAATATATCCGCCCCCAGACCGGCCACGTCTCCCACATTGTCCCCCACATTATCCGCAATAACACCTGGATTCCTCGGGTCATCCTCTGGTATGCCAGCCTCTAGTTTACCAACAAGGTCTGCACCAACATCCGCCGTCTTTGTGTAAATACCGCCACCGACCCTGGCAAAAAGGGCAATGGAGCTTGCACCCATTGCATAGCCATTAATTATCGCCGCTGTCTCAGGTCTGCCATATATGAAGAATAGTACACCGACCCCTAAAAGACCGAGGCACGCCACTGAGAGACCCATAACAGAACCCCCAAGGAAGGCCATAGAGAGCGATTTTCCTGCATCTGGTTTATATAGGTTTGCGGCCTGTGTAGTTCTTACGTTGGCCCTGGTCGCCGCCTTCATGCCGAAGAAACCTGCCAACATAGAGGAGAAGGCACCACCAAGGAATGCAAATGCAGTATTTATATTTATAAGGTACGCAAGCGCCACGGATACGACAACAATAAATATCAAGAGGATACTGTATTGCCGCTTTAGATACACCATAGCCCCATCGTGTATCATTTTTGATATCTCTCTCATCTTCTCATTACCATCTGGCTGCCTTTTTACATAGAGATAAATTATCAGGGCCAGGACAAGCCCCCCTATGCTTAAGAATGGTGAGATATCAACAAGTAGATTCATCTATACTCCCATGAAAAGAATGAATTATGAATTAGGAATTACGAATATCGTGGATTGTGATTCGAGTTGCGATAAACGATCCACGAATCACGAGCAACGGTTTTTTCAATCTTCAATTTCCATTGGCTTTTGCATTGGAAACAAGGGGACTGTCCCTGGCAATCAAAGCCCTTTCAGGATGGAAACTAATTAAACCTATTCATTGCCTCTTTGATACCATTAATCTGGATTAACTCCACCGCATCCTTTGCCCTACCCAGTATTGAATCGAGTATTACCTGCTCTTCTTCTGTAAAAATGCTTAGAACATACCCGGAGACATCACTATCTTCGGGTCTTCCAATACCTAACCTGACCCTTGGGAAGAGAGACGTCCTAACATGCATCAATATCGACTCCATTCCACGATGTCCTCCACTGCCCCCGCTCCCCCTGATCGATATCCGACCAAATGGTAGATCGATATCATCATATAAAACCAGAAGATTCCCGATTGGTATCTTAAAATAATCGATAATTTCCTTAACAGCCCCCCCACTCCGATTGACAAAGGTCTGAGGTTTTAATAGCAGGACATCAACTCCTCCAATCTTTCCAACACCCCAGAGCGACTCAAAACCCTCAGTCTCTACTTTAATTCCATAGGCCGATGCTATGCGGTCTATGAGCATAAATCCTATATTATGCCTTGTGTTTTCGTATCTTTTTCCTGGATTGCCCAGTCCTACAATAAGACGCAAGTATACTCTTCTCTAATAATACTTTTATTTCTCGCTCTTTTCTTCGCTCTTTTCTTCGCTCTTTTCTTCGCTCTTTTCTTCGCCCTCTTCTTCGCCCTTTTCTTCAAAACTCTCTTTAATCTCTTCGCTTGTCTCCTCGGCAGTTTTTGCTTCAATTTCAGCAGCTGGAATGACTACAGAGACTATAGTCGCATTAGGGTCGTCCATAAACTTCTGACCTTCGGATGACATCAAATCCCTCAAATGCAGAGATTCACCTATACCAAGAGATGTTACATCAACATCTATACTTTCAGGGATATCTTTTGGCATACACTCAACTTTGAGCTTCCTCAACTCTGGCTGGAGTATTCCACCAGCCTCAATACCTTGGGCCTCCCCAGTAATGTGTATTGGCACCTCAACTATAACCTTATGTCCCTTTTCCACCTCATAGAAGTCCACATGCATGGGCATTCTATTCACTGGATGTCTATCTAGCGCTTTTATTATGGCCTTCCTTTTCTTCTTTTCACCATCTATACCAAGGTCCATGAGCACATTTCTGTTGCGGGTTGCATGAAGTACATTATCCAATTCGATTGCACTTATTTTTAAGCTTATCGCCCCCTTCCATCCAGAACCATAGAGTATCACAGGCACCATCCCTTCCCTGCGGAGCTTCTTTGCCGCACCTTTCCCAAAGACTTCTCTTTTTTCTAATTTAATGCTTATCTCTTCCATATCGTCTACTCTGCCTCCTATGATAGTAAGAACAGTTCCATTTATACCAGGACTGTTCTTAATGTCTATTCTTTACCGTTTACTGCCTTTAGTCGGTTAGACAAAAAGGGAACTCACCGACTCTCCATAATGGATCCTTTTAATCGCTTCACCAATCAGAGGTGCAATTGAGAGCACCTTGATCTTATCAGATCGCTTATCTTCCCCAATATCGATGGTATTTGTTACAACAACCTCATTTATACAGGATTTATTAAGTCTCTCTATCGCAGGACCGGAAAAAACTGGATGGGTGCAACATGCGTAGACCTTCTTTGCACCCTCCCTCTTTAATGCCTCAGCCGCCTCAGTAATAGTTCCTGCAGTATCAATCATATCATCCAGGATCATTGCATGCTTACCCTCTACATCACCTATGATATGCATAACCTCCGATACATTCGGTCCGGGTCTTCTTTTGTCTATTATCGCGAGGCCTGTCTCAAGTCTCTTTGCAAAGGCCCTTGCTCGTTCAACACCTCCAGCATCAGGCGACACCACAACTGTATCGTTCTTGCACCTCTTTTTTAAGTAGTCTAGCAGGACAGGTGTTGCATAAAGGTTGTCCACAGGCACATTGAAAAAACCCTGTATCTGGCCAGCGTGAAGGTCAACACACAGTACCCTTGTTGCCCCAGCAACCTCTATGAGATCGGCAATGAGTTTTGCAGTAATAGGTGTCCTGGGGGCAACCTTTCTATCCTGCCTTGCATAACCGTAGTATGGTATAACGGCTGTTATCGCATAGGCGGAGGCCCTTTTAAACGCATCCAGCATGATAAGGAGCTCCATGAGGTTCTTATTCCCGGGATTGGAGGTAGACTGAATTACATAAACCTCCATCCCCCTTACACTCTCCTTAATCTCGACACATATCTCCCCGTCACTAAAACTCTTAACCTCTTCTTTACCAGGCTCCACCCCCAGGTATTGACATATCTCCATTGCGAGTGGTTGGTTGGAATTTCCTGCAAATACCTTAAGTTTATCCAGCATAGTCCTTCCTATTTGATTTGATTTTACTGCAAAAAGCGTAAAATCAATGATTACTCAGATTACATTAAGATTACACCGATTAAAAGCAGTTTCCAGGGGTTTTGCACTGGAAACATATTCCTGCATTTTTGGCTGGGGCGGGAGGATTCGAACCTCCGGATGCGGGGATCAAAACCCCGTGCCTTACCTCTTGGCTACGCCCCATGTGACCAGGCAAAGTTTCCAGTGCAAACACCTAAATATTGAAGATTGAAGATTGACAATTGACGATTAAAAAAATCAATAAGACTAATAAAAAGATTGAAGATTTTCGTGATTCATAATTCTTTCTTTTCAATCTTCATTCGTCATTCTTCAATTGTCAATTTATTTAATTCGTAAATCTTCAATCTTTTTTAGCAAGTAGCGGACACAATTTTTATCGCCCATCTTCTATTCCTCGAGTCAGAAATATGGCCACCCCGCCTTTCAAGCTCCTATTCAGCTTGTCAAATGCATCTCTGGCCTTCTCTTCTTTAAAAAAAAGACCAAATACCGTTGGCCCACTACCTGACATAAGGACACCTTCTGCACCAACTTTACTCAGAAGGCCCTTAAGTTTCCTTAATTTTGGATATGCCCTTAGCACAACCTTCTCCAGGTCATTTAGGAGAAGGTCCTCGATCTTGAATCTTTCCTCAAGTTTATTTTTAGAATAAGATAGTCTAATACCAGGGCTTTTTTTTGTCAAGTTCAAATTGTTATACGTCCAGGCCGTAGAGACCTCAAAACCTGGATTAACGATCACATACCAGTATAAAGGAATATCTATTCTTTCAACCAGTTCGCCTCTACCTGTAACGATTGCAGATGATTTGAGGATAAAGAATGGCACGTCAGAACCTAATATTGAGGCCATCTTCAACATCCTCTCTTCTCCCAAAACAGTATCCATAATCCTGTTCAGACCTATCAAGACCGCCGCCGCATTGCTGCTTCCGCCTCCAAGGCCGGCTGAAACAGGAATCTTTTTTTTAATATTGATGTGTGTTTTGTATTTCATACCAGTCTCTTTAAAAAAAAGGGCTGCTGCCTTATGTGCCAGATTTGTTTTATCAGATGGAACCTGAGGATTATCACATACCAAAGATATCCCTTCACCTTCCGAAACCTCAATAGATATCTCGTCATACAGGTCAACAGGTTGCATTATAGAAAAGATATCATGATAGCCGTCAGGCCGTTTCCCAAGGACATTCAAACATAGATTAACCTTTGCAGGGGATAAAAATATGGAGGGGTCAGGTCTCAACATTTGACATAGGGGAAATACGGGAAGTGTCCCCTACAATAGTTGGAAGAAACAGGGATGGATTTCATGAATCATCAAGGATAAGATTCACCTTCTTTCTTGAGTCTGGTCTATACTCTAACCTCCCCCAAAACCAGCCTAGCAATGAAAAGTTAGTCGTGGAATCAAAGTCCGGTTTCCACCATCTGTTGTATGGTAATTCCTCTTTATCTTGTATGTGTTTCGTTTCTTTTTCTTTTTCCATTATCGCCCTCACATCAAGAGTGGTCTGACGGCCTTTACTGCCATATCGATGAATGGTGCAGGATATACACCCAAGATTATAGTCCCTATAGCTGCGCAAAAGAGCACTATGAGCTCACTTGTTTGGGGCAGACTACTGTCAAAACCATCCGGCTCCTTCATATACATATAAAATATTACCCTCGCATAAAAGAATAGGGATATGACCGTCGCTATTACTCCTATAACAGCCAGCCAGTAGTAGTGGGCATTTATAGCCGAGGCAAAGATATAGAACTTTGCCAGAAACCCCCCAGTTGGAGGGATACCAGCCAAAGAAACAAGGAAGAGGGCCATTAAGAAGGCAGTAAGAGGGGACTTTGTTGCAAGGCCTTTATAATCCGAGATATGTTCCCATTTCCCATCTTTCCTCACCAGAAAAATCACTACTGCGAAGATACCCATATTCATAAATACGTATACGAGGAGGTAATACAGTACCCCTGCCAACCCCACCTCATTATATGATAATAATCCGATTAGTATAATACCTGCATGCGCGATACTGCTGTATGCCAGCATCCTGATTATGTTCTTCTGAGAAATCGCTACAACACTCCCAAATAGCATGGTGGCGGCAGACAGTATCCATAACAGTTTTGACCACTCTGGTTGAAATGCCGGGAAGGCGACAATAAAGACCCTTAAGAATACAGCAAAGGCCGCCGCCTTCGAACCGACAGAGAGCAGTGCAGTTACAGGGGTCGGGGCTCCTTCATATGTATCCGGTGCCCATACATGGAAGGGAAAGACAGCAATCTTAAATGCAAAACCAACTATAATCATAGCTATCCCCAGGAATAGGAAAGAGTTCCAGGTAGAAAGATCGCTAAGCTCAATGGCCATCTCAGCAAGGTTAGTAGTCCCTGTTATCCCATAGACAAAGGAGATACCATACAATAGAATGCCGGAGGAGAGTGCACCCAGGATAAAGTATTTCAATGCACCTTCTATAGACCTGGTACTATCAAATCTCAAGGCAACAAGGACATAGAAGGAGAGTGCCATAAGCTCTAAACCTACGTAGAGACTAATAAAATCATTGGACGATGCCATGACCATCATTCCAAGGGTGGCAAAGAGCGTAATATAGTAATACTCTCCCCTATGCATCTCCATCTTAGTCAAATATTTGGAAGAGATTAAGATGGTAAAGATAGCTGCGATTATAAATATGGTATTAAAAAAAGCAGCGTAAAGGTCGGAGATTACCATGCCGCCAAAAGAAGGGGCGGAGTAGACGGTCATAAAGACAACCGGCAGGAGGGCTAAGAGCCCTAAAACACTCACAAAT
>JAUXIU010000163.1 GCA_030620895.1 Deltaproteobacteria bacterium | reverse complement strand
CTATCTCCTTATCAGCGAAGGCACTTTTTGATCTTTTAAGTCTCGAGAGTTGTTTTTCTACCTTCCCCTGCAGCTCATCCGGCTTTACAGGCCTCAATAAAAGAGAGTCTATCTCTGTTCTGAAGCCTTCGATGTCAACCATCTTTGAGGCAATAAAGATAAACGGTATGTCTTTAGTATTATAGTTATCCTTCAATATACGATAAAATCTCTCACCATCGACGATAGGGAGGTCTATCCCTGTTATGATAATATCAGGTGTTTCCTTCAAAGAGGTCTCAATCGCTGCCACTCCGTCTGACACAACTGTGGTCTTAAGGCATGTATTAGAGAAATACTCTATTTTAGAGAGCGATTCTACAATTGCCCTTCTTTCTTCATCGTTATCTGTAGCAACCAATATATTCCTGAGGTCTATCATTACAACTGTTCCTGTAAGGAATAATCACGCTGGAGTTTTTCTATAAGAGCCATAATAAGGTATGGTTCTATTGTATGTACACAAGATAAGCGCCCTCCCCATCCTTCCTTGGATACAAAGGCATACGAGATGTCGTCACGAAGCAAAAGTATAAAAAATGTATCCTTAAAGTGATTATCACTATCAGGAAGTGATAAATATATAGCATTGGATGTTTTTGTCTTTTTGTCAACCTCTCGGCTTACAATAAAGACCTTTGTATTTGTCTCTCCGATTGCATCAACTAGCTTTCTAAGAGGCATATCATGTGATATGTTTCCTAGACAGACGTACAGTATCCCTCTTTTTTGAGAATTTCGAGCAACCTCCTGTGCAATCATCTCTATAAGCCTTTCCTGAAAGTGGCCAGAAAGCTCCAGACCCTCCCCAAGATCAAAGCGTTCGATCCCAGGCGAATCATAATCTTCATTTAAAAGTATAGATATATTTTCCCAGAATAGCTTTGGCTCTATATCTAGTTTCCCGTACAGCCCTTTTTTATACTCATCTAATCTCTTTTCAGCAACACCCAATAACTCACCATAGCCATTGGCATCTCTTGGAAATGTTGCCTGAGAAAAAGAAATAGATATATTCATATCATCATTGAAGCTGAGTGTATCCATTGACTTCCTGAGTTTCCTTATAGCTACAAGTGAACCGATATAATCGGTTTCAGGGAGCATAATGATTACTCCCTTGTTTTGTGTAATCCCCACAACATCGCAGTTCCTTACAACCTCCTTTACAATCTTAACTATATGGCGAAGGACCTTCAGTATAGTTTCTTTTTCAGGTTGTTTGGTTAATTCAACAGAATTCACCATATACACAAGTACTATCGAGAAGCTTCTGCCATATCTACTTGATCTTAAAGCCTCTAATCTTCCGTACTCGTTTATAAAATAATCGTTATAAAATCTTGTGGGGGATTTCTTCTTTGATTCGTCCAGAAGATCTATATCAGTAATACTTTTAGAGGTCAGGGGATCTATGCTATCTTTCAAATTCACCAACCAAAACCATTAAAATAAGAGCTAAAGAGGATATTTTAATTTTTTTATCCCACTCGGAGAATGGGATAAAAACATTTGCCTTTAGACGAAGAATCTAGTTTGAATTTTTGCGATTCTTAGGTTTCAAGGGGTCGAGGATTAGAGGGTTCGAGTAAAATATAATAATGAAAGAAGCTTTGCTTACCCTTGAATCCTCAAGCCATGGCTTTAGCCGATAGTAATTGACTTATACAGGACATCATAACTTTGCATACTTGCGTTGCTCTTCGGCTCGTCATTGCGGTGTACTACAAAGCACGCCTCACCCCTCGCCTTCGTTGCGCCTTGGTCTGCTTTGTTCTGACGCTCTGTATAATTAGAATGGATGCGAGGAAAGTCTCTCTACAAGATATCACATCTTATACTTCCCAAAATCTTCTGGCGATAGATTGTCCAGTATCTCTTCCCATTTATTAGATTCGTCTGGGTTAAATGCATCGTATTTGAAAAGCATTCTCTTGGATTTTTCAAAAACTTCCTTATCAACGAAGATAGGGGAATTTGAGCGTAGTGCAACGGCTATCGCATCACTCGGTCTGGCATCTATCTCGTATTCACAATTATCTGATATCATGTAAATTGTTGCATAATAGACATTGTCCTTGAGATCTGTAACGACAATCCTTGAAACTGCAAGTTTTATCTTATCCAAGATACTTTTAAGGAGATCATGGGTCATGGGCCTTGTGGGCTGAATTTTTTCAAGTTCAGTTGCTATAGCACTAGCTTCTAAGACACCTATCCATATCGGAAGTGTATTCTGATTATCCATATCCTTGAGGATGACAATTGGCGCATTTGTAAATGGATCAACTGTAAGACCATATACTTTCATTTGTATTACCATTGCTTACTCCTCCTTCACCTTACCTTTCAGTGAATTTACGTATGCGTCTTCTATATAGACATCTTTAATAGAGCCGATCCATTTTTTCTTTCCTTGAAAATTAACTATTCTGTTACAACTGGTCCTGCCTGTAAATTTTCCGTCATCTATCTTTGCTTTGCCTTCTACAAGAACCTCTTTCAACCCACCTATCATCATTCTGTTCTTTTTTAGTGTTATATTCTTCTGAATCTCCTGGAGATTTAATAGCCTTTCAGATTTAATATCATCAGTTAGGTGACCATCAAGTGTGGCAGCCTTGGTGTTGGGGCGGGAAGAATATTTGAACGAAAATATATTATCGAATTCAACCGATTCTATCATATTTATGGTGTCGAGGTAGTCGTTTTCTCTTTCAGCAGGGAAACCAACTATAACATCTGTTGTAATCGAAATATCCGGATAAAGTTTCCTCAATAATTCTATCTTCGATAGATACTGCTCCCTGCTATATCCTCTTTGCATCTTCTCTAAAATAAAATTTGAGCCGGATTGGATAGGAAGATGTATATGTCTACATGCCTTTTTTTCTTCGTGGAATATATAAATGAGTTCTTCTGAAAGGTCCTTTGGATGTGAAGTTGTAAAACGAATCCTCTCAATCCCATCAACCTTGCAGATCTCCTTTAATAACGAGCTAAATGTAATGTCATTGCCGTTGTTACCATATGAGTTTACATTCTGACCGATCAATGTTACTTCTTTTAGCCCAGCAGCAGCTAGTCCCTTAACTTCATCAATTATATCGGCGCTCCTTCTGCTTATCTCTCTGCCCCTAACATAAGGTACAATACAGTATGAGCAGAAATTATTGCATCCCCTCATGATAGTAACATACGCCTTAACAAGGG
>JAUXIU010000003.1 GCA_030620895.1 Deltaproteobacteria bacterium | reverse complement strand
TCATTCCCTCACTGTAATATAATCTACGAGCTTCTCTACCCTGCCCGTATCCTTTATCTCAAGGAGGTGCTTATACACACCTATGGCATTATCCACCTTGTAGTCCCTGCCACCAAGGCCAAATATACGCCCGATTACCAGAGGCGCCTCCTTGGCGCCGTAGAGAGCGGACCTTGTCTCTACAAAGAGTGGGCCACCAAAGGAGCTCATTGAATCAACCCTATCCAGGACCGCCAGGGCCTGCACCCCTTTAAGTGCATCCTGCATCTCTACATAAGGGAAAGGTCTGAAAACCCTGGGCCTTACCAGGCCAACCTTCTTACCGCTCTTTCTCATCTCATCTACTGCAACCCTTGTTGTACCTGACGCAGAACTCAGTATCACTATCGCAACTTCTGCATCATCCATCCTGTACGACTCAACGAGGCCGTATTCCCTTCCAAATCTGCTGCCAAAATCCCTGTCTACCTCGGCCACCACACCCCTTGCACGAACCATTGCTTCAGACTGCTGCCTCTTTATCTCGATATAATTGTCCGAAAGTACAAATGCACCATATGTTATAGGATTATCTATATCCAGCAACGAGTGCTTCGGTCTATATTCCCCTATAAAGTCCCTTACTTCAGAGTCATCCAACAGGCACAGGTTCTCTATCGCATGACTCGTAATAAAACCATCCATACAGACCATTACAGGCAGAAGGACATCGGGATGTTCTGCTATCCTTACAGCCTGTATCATATTATCATATGCCTCCTGTACCGTCTCTGAATAGAGCTGTATCCATCCGGAGTCTCTGGCACCCATTGAATCCGAGTGATCGCAATGAATATTTATCGGAGCCGAGAGCGCCCTGTTAACACAGGCAAGCACGATGGGCAATCTCATCCCCGAAGCTATATATAGCATCTCCCACATGAGCGCAAGGCCCTGCGAAGATGTCGTAGTAATAACCCTTACCCCTGCTGAAGATGAGCCTACACACGCGCTCATCGCAGAGTGCTCACTCTCAACCGTAATAAGCTCAGTATCAACCTTGCCATCTGCAACATAACTGGAGAACTCTTCAATAACCCCTGTGGACGGGGTTATTGGGTATGCTGCAACCACTTCGGGGTTTATCTGTTTCATAGCATAGGCCACAGCTGAATTCCCTGTAAGACCAACCTGGCATCTTACCTTCGTCTCTACAGCCATTATTTATTCTCCTCCTCCTCTTCTTCTTCCACCATGGTTATGGCACTGACCTTATCAGGACATTCCACTGCACATATACCACAGCCCTTACAGTGCTCAAGGTCAAACCCGATCATCTCTCCATCCTCAACTATCACTGCAGAGTCCGGACACATTACCCAACATATCTTGCAGTTGGTACACTTATTCTTATCGAGTATAGGTCTGAGCTTCCGCCATCCGCCTGTAGAGTAATCATCTGCACTCCCCGGAACAAGGAGCACCCCGCCTATCGGAAGTTCTCTATAACCCTTCTCCACCTTCTCCTTTTTACTCATTTCCCTCCCTTTACCTCTTCAAAACCGCGCCTCATTGCCACAAGGTTTCCTTCTATAACCTGCTGACTGTATTTTTTAGAATAATTCTCCTTAAAGTCATCCAACAGGGCGTCTAACTCGACTATGTCAGAGACCTTTGCAAGTGCACCAAGCATCGGGGTATTTGGTATATGCCTTCCTATAGACTCAATGGATATCTTAGAGGCATCAACGGTATACACCTCTGTCTTACCGTTTGTCAGTCCGAGCTGATTACGCATCTCATTTACCGGCGAATGTGTATTGATTATGAAGATTGCATCCTCAGGCGTTCCCTCCTTTACATCAACAGTCCCTATAAGGGTTGGATCAACCACCAGAACGATCCTGGGATGCGTCACCTGACAGTGAAGCCTTATAGGTTCATCGCTCACCCTGTTATATGCCCTTACAGGAGCGCCCATCCTCTCCGGCCCAAACTCAGGAAATGCCTGCACATACCTCCCCATCTTGAGAGCCGCCTCTCCAAGCACCTTTGCCGCTGTAACGACACCCTGCTGTGCCCTTCCATGCCACCGTATCTCTATATAATCAGCCATCCCTTATCTCCTTATTAGTTCAGAGTCAAGATGCCCCGCCCACAGGGCGGGGCATCTTGACAGCAAGGAAGTTTCCATTACCTTAGCACGCCTTGACCCCGCCTACAAGGCGGGGCTTACGGCGTGCATCCTGTTATGACGTTATGTATAGATGCCTTTTTAGAACTACGTCCCAAAACATTCATCTTGATCATTCCCTGGTATAATGCCCGCAATCTACGGTTGGACCGGTCAATAGTATCAATGCAACCTGCCTTGTGATTTTTAATCAGCCTTAATATCCCGTATCCTTACCAGAGCCTCCCCGAGTTTTTTCTTCTTCTCCATTATGCCGTTAAGCCTCTCCCTGCTCTCTGAGACAACCTCATCTGGGGCCTTATTCAAAAAATCCTTATTAGAAAGCCTTCTCTCAAGCCCATCAAATTCCTTAGAAAGCCTCTCGATCTCTTTTATCAATCTCTTCTCCTCTTCAGCAAAGTCCACGAGACCTTTAAGCGGAACATATAACTCTATTTCACCAACAACGGCTGAAGCAGCATCTGCTGGTCTTTCCGCATATGATGAAACCTCAAATTCAGACAGCTTTGCGAGTGAGGCTAGATATCCCCTGGCGCTTGTAAGCAGGCTCTGTAGTCGTTCATTATCAGTCTGACATATAAGTTGGACAAATGATGATGGCGGTATATTCATCTCGCTCTTCATGTTCCTTACGGCTTTTATAACATCCATCACCACATTCATATCCATCTCGGCTTCTGAAAACACAACTTCCGCTGGGGTTGGAAAAGCTGCAACCGTTATACTCTCTGACTCTTCTGTCCTTTCCCTCGGAATAACATTCCATATCTCCTCTGTTATGAACGGCATAATCGGATGCAATAGTTTAATGGAATCTCTGAGAACTTTTAGGAGAACTGCCTGAGCTGTATTTCTTTTTTCCTCTCCATTGTCTCCTTTTAAATCGGACTTTATAAATTCTACATACCAGTCACAGAGTTCGTGCCATATGAACTGATAAACCGCATTTGCAACATCATTAAATCTGTACCCATCCATGCCTTTTCTTACAGCTTCGATAGCATACTTCAGACGTATCAATATCCACTTGTCCGCCAGAGTGAGTTTTGTATCGTGAAGTATGGGTTGCGAGTTAAAACCATTCAGATTCATCAGGGTAAACCTTGCAAGGTTCCATATTTTATTGCAAAAGTTTCTATAACCCTCTATCCTCTCTTCTGCAAGTTTTATATCACGGCCCTGACTCGCCATTGCAGCCAGTGTAAATCTGAATGCATCCGTACCATATTTATCCATTATTATCAGCGGGTCGATGACATTACCTTTGCTCTTACTCATCTTCTGACCTTCGGCATCTCTTACCAGCGCATGAATATACACTTCATGAAAAGGAACATCATTCATGAACTTAAGCCCCATTATCATCATTCTAGCAACCCAGAAGAATATTATATCGAAACCGGTAACCAGTACAGAGGTCGGGTAATAGCGGTGGAGTTCTTCCGCCCCCTCGGGCCATCCAAGTGTTGTAAACGGCCACAGTGCTGAAGAGAACCATGTATCCAGGACATCATTATCTCTGGCAATGTCACTTCCTCCACAAGTAGGGCATACCTCTGGATCGATCCTTGAAACAATGGGCCGCGCCTTCGCAGTAAACCTCCTCTCCCCATGAATCTCAAATATCTCTTCTCCATTGCATTTTATACAATACCATGCAGGTATCTGGTGGCCCCACCATATCTGCCGTGATATGCACCAGTCCTTTATGTTTCTCATCCATTCAAAATATGTATTATCCCACCCCTTTGGGACAAATTTTGTTTTGTCTTCCTCGACGGCCTTTATGGGCTCCTTTACAAGAGACTCCATTCTGACAAACCATTGCGGCGACAGATAAGGCTCTATTACCGTCTTACACCTGTAGCATCTGCCGATGGCGTGGCCGTAGTCTTCAGATTTTGTGAGAAAACCTTTCTCCTTCAGTATATGTATAACCTTCTCCCTGGCCTTATGCGCATGGAGGCCTGATATCTTTTCCATCACACCCTTATCTATATCTTTTATTTCAGCCTTCACGTGTGCTCTTTCATCGAAGATATCTATCCTATCAAGCCTATGCCTCTTCCCAACCTCGAAATCATTAAAATCATGCGCTGGCGTTATCTTCACAGCACCTGTGCCAAACTCTCTGTCGACCATGACATCGGCGATCACTGGTATTTTTCTTGCAGTAAGGGGCAAGAGAATCTTGGTTCCAATATACCCGCTGTATCTTTCGTCATCGGGGTGCACAGCAACCGCCATATCACCAAGCATTGTCTCAGGCCTCGTTGTAGCAACTGTAATAAAAGAATCCTTTCCGTCTGCAATAGGATACCTTATATAATATAGCTTGGCAGAAATCTCTTCATGTTCAACCTCTATATCAGAAAGTGCCGTCAAACACCTGGGACACCAGATGATTAAACGCTCATCCCTGTATATGAGTCCTTCTTCATAGAGCCTTATGAAGACCTCCTTTACAACCCTGCTTAATTCAGGACTCATCGTAAACTGCTCCCTCGACCAATCACATGACGCACCGAGTCTTTTTAGCTGATTAATGATTCTACCACCCGACTCTTTCTTCCACTTCCATACTCGCTCTACAAACCCTTTTCTGCCAAGCGTATGCCTTTCTATACCCTCCTTGGCCATCATCTTTTCGACCACATTCTGCGTAGCTATACCAGCATGATCCATCCCGGGTACCCAAAGAACATCAAATCCCTGCATCCTCTTAAAACGAGCCAGTATATCCTGTAATGTGTTGTTAAGTGCATGCCCCATATGTAGTGAGCCGGTAACATTCGGAGGCGGAATTACCATCGAAAACGCCTCTCTTTGAGAATCTGTATCAGCTTTAAAAAATCCTCTATCCTGCCAATACTTCGACCACTTATCCTCAACCACCTTTGGATTATAAACCTTGTTTAGCTCTTTAGTCTTCATAACAATTGCCTGACGGCTTTGTAAAAAGTCGGGTACCCTCTGGGTGTGCTGTGTTGCGCTGCATCCCTCGTCACTGCAGCGTAACTATAATTCGCCTCATTCCTCAGGATTTGCGCGCCTTCGGGTACCCACTTGTGGGTGTTGAAGCTTTTTACTGTGCCGTACAAATTCGACTTTTTACAAGAACGTCACCTGATCTGACAAAATAAAAAGGGGATTGTGATAATCCCCGAAATAACAATCTATTAAAATTTTAAAATCAACCTATTAAGCAATACTCATTTTGTACTTGACATCGCCTCTTTTGCTTTCTTTATTGCCTCTTTAATAAATTCCTCCGCTATATCAGGTATGACCTCCCAAGCCACCTCTTCAACTATATCTTTGGCGATCTTTGCAACAATCTCCTCAACCTTTTCTTTCTGGATGGCAGGAATCTCTGGAGCTTTGGCGGCAAGAGCTTCTTCTACCTTTTCTTCTACCCTTTGACCTATAATTTCTTCCATCCTTTCCTTTCCCTTCTCTGTCACCTCTTCTGTTGTCTGAACAACAGGCTCAGGTGCTGCAGCTGACTCAGGCTCTGGGACTGGCTCGGGTTCTTGTGCTATACCAAATTCGGGTTCTGGTGTTTCTGGCAATTCTGGGCCTGTCTCTTCTTCTTCCTTAATCTCCCTTATCGCCTCAACTTCCATCTCCTCAACCCCCTCTGGGGGTTGAACAGAGGGCTTAGGTGTTACAAATTCTACCTCTGGTTCAGGAAATACCGCCTCACCTACCTTAATCTCATCAACCTCCTCTGGGGGTTGAACAGAGGGCTCAGGTGTTACAAATTCTACCTCAGGCTCAGGGAATACCGCCTCACCTACCTTAATCTCATCACCTTCCTTAATCTCCTCAATCTCTTCTATCTCCTCAAAGGGTTTTAATTCCTCCCCGCCGAGTTCAAGGTCCATAAACTCCTCTTCCATCTTCTCTAAGGGCTCCCCTGCCTTATGCTCCTTAACGGGTTCGTCTAAAATGGCGCCCTCCAACAACTCTTCAACTTCTTTGCCTGCCGATTCTTTTGCGCCGATAAAGTCACCCTCTTCCCAGACCTCCGGAGGTGCAGGTGGCCTAGTCTCGGGGGCAGGGGGAGCAGCTTCAAAAGCAGCCTCTCCCACTTGTGGCTGCACCGCAGTGGGTCTGCTAAAAATTTCTTCAACCTTGTCTATAAGCTCCTGCGACTCAAAAGGTTTAACCATGTAGTCATCAGAGCCAACCCTTCTTGCCTCTTCTTCGTTAAGGGGCTCAAATGTACCCGCTAGGAGCATGACAGGTATATGTTTTAAATTCGGGTCGTTCTTAACTATCTCGCAGATCTCATAACCGTTCTTTTTGGGCATCGAGACATCTGCTATAATGAGATCAGGTTTTATCTCTTTTATCTTTGAAACAGTCGACTCTCCATCACCGACTATTTCAAGTTCATAATCTTCTCCTGTAAATGTTATCGATATAACCTTCTGTATCGTTATACTATCATCAGCCAGAAGAATCTTCTTTGCCATCTATTGTACACCTCCCTTTCTTGGTTAATTATCACTTAATCCTTGAATAAGTCAAGATTTTTCTGGCAATTTTACGGGCTTCCTTTATGAAAAAACTCTGTTTAGATAACCTAAAATCACAGACCAAAATCTAAGAGAACGTGATTGTATGCCTCGTATACTCGTATAAACTCAAATTATGCACGAACGTAGTCGAAACCTTGTTCGGGTTACGGGTTGCGAGTTTCAAAGATACAAGTTACAGGTTGCAAGATTCAATATTCAAGGTTCAAAGTTCAAAATTCTTAGCCTCAACCTTAACCTCAGCCTCCTGTAGGACAGTCCCCGACCTACTTACGTGGGTACCCCGACGCATTTTGTTAGAGGTCTGAGGTTGGAAGCAATAAAACCGTTCGAGGATGGAAGATTGAGGAGGGAGGCAAAAACCTCTAACCTCTAGCCTCTAACCTCAAACGTTTTCCCTCCGGCCTCAAGCCTCTTTCCTCAATCCTCAAACTGCGTGGGACAGTCCCCCTATTTCATATTGACACGGACTTTGATTGTAGTATCATTTGACTAGTCTTTGTTGAAAAATTTACCAGGAACCTGATCTTCCCGGGAAATGAACCGGTTAGTTGAATGAAAGGAGTTTCTAGATGAGGCCGAAAAAGATAAAAGATGATATCTGGTTTGTCGGTGCCGTTGATTGGGATAGACGTCTCTTCGATGCCCTTGTTCCTCTGCCTGATGGAACCAGTTATAATGCATATCTTGTAAAGGGGAGCGAAAAGACGGTATTAATCGATACGGTTGATCCTACAATGGTGGATGTCCTTATGTCCAATCTGGAGGGTATCGAGACTATTGATTTTATAATCTCACATCACTCTGAACAGGACCATTCAGGAGCGATACCTCATGTCCTTGAAAAATATAAGGATGCAAAGGTAATTACATCGCCTAAGGGTAAGGGATTACTTATAGAACACCTCCATATCCCGGAGGAGGGTATAATTACCGTTAAAGATGGGGAGACAATATCTCTTGGCAATAAGACGATCGAGTTCCTGCACGCACCATGGGTCCACTGGCCTGAGACGATGGTTACTCATCTCCGTGAGGATAGGATACTATTCAGCTGTGACCTCTTCGGTTCACACCTTGCCATGTCCGAGCTATACTCCAGCGAGGATTGGCGTGTCTGTGAGGCAGCGAAGAGGTACTACGCAGAGATTATGATGCCCTTCAGGACGACCATCAGGAGGCATATAGAGAGGTTTGAGGGATACCAGATTGATATGATTGCCCCGAGCCACGGCCCTGTACATAAAGACCCGGAATGTATCATCAAGTCACACAAGGAGTGGGTATCTGATAAACTCAACAATACGGTCATCCTGCCCTATGTAACGATGCATGGCAGTACCCAGCGTATGGTGGACTATCTTACAGAGTCCCTTATAGAGAAGGGTGTCAGGGTAGAGAGGTTCAATCTGCTGGTAACAGATACCGGCAAACTGGCAATGGCGCTGGTTGACGCTGCAACAATTGTAATTGGTTCCCCTATGGTTCTTGGAGGGGCGCACCCCCTTGTAGTATCTGCGACCTTTCTTACCAATGCCCTTAGGCCCAAGCTGAGGTTTGCATCTATAATCGGGTCCTATGGATGGGGCGGTAAGATGGTGGAACAGATAACCGGATTGATATCGAATATAAAGGCAGAGATGCTGGAACCTGTGCTTGTAAAAGGACTGCCAGGCGATGAGGGTTACAAGGGTTTGGAAAGACTGGCATCTGAAATTGCAACTAAGCACAGGGAGAACAACATTGTTTCCAGTGCAAAAACCCCTGGAAACTGATTACCCCGATTTTTAAAAGATTACACAATTATTTAGTTTACGTTCGGAAAGGGCTCTTTTTCGCAATCTCTGTGTCAATCTTCGTTGTAGCTATGCTGCAGTGACGAAGGATGCAGCGCAACACAGCACACCCAGAGGGCACCCGACTTTTTACGAAGCCGACGTTTATATCAAGAGAAGGAGGCAACGGGTTGAAGAAGTACATGTGCACTGTATGCGGGTATGTTTATGACCCTGAAAGAGGTGATCCGGATGGCGGTGTCGCTTCTGGAACTGCCTTTGAGGACCTACCGGACGACTGGGTCTGTCCGGAATGTGGGGTTGAAAAAGAGCAGTTTGAGAAGGTTTGACTTAAAAGGTTATGTCTGAAATTCAGCTAAACTCTATCGAAGTTCAACTTCAACAATCTTCATGAAATTCAGAAGGCAGGGCCTGCTTTAAAGATTACATATAAGTTGTAAATTCTGGTTCTATATAAACCCTCAGGATATCACACCTTGCAATAATACCCACAAGCTTATCCTCCTCCGTAACCGGAAGCCTTATGATATTCCTATCGAGCATTATATTAAATGCATCGTCAATTGGTGTGTTGACATCGACAGTTATTGCATCTTTTACCATTATATCTTCTGCAGTGAGCCGGGCCAGTTCTTTCTCCTGGCGGAGCTGTTCCAGGAGGTCAAACTCTGTAACTATACCTACGACCCTGCCATTTTCATCGGTAACAGGCATTCCACTATACAGGCCTGAAAGGAGTTGCAGAGCGATATCCCTTGCAGATGCGTTCTTTTTTGCTGAAACAACAGGCCTTGTCATGACATCTTTTGCCTTCAAGTGTTTCATTTTTATCACCTCCTTGTTGATTCTTAATAATCTCCCTTAATCCCAGATTATGAACGAACGTAGCCGAAACCTTTAGGTTTCGCTGAAAAAAACGTCATTCGTGATGCGTGTTTCAAAGATACAAGTTGCGGTTCGTGTTGCGTGTTGCGAGTTACGGGTTGCGTGTTGCATGTTTACTTTGTTTACCTGGTTTACTTAGTTTTAATCATATCAACCAAGTCAACCATATGAACCATGTAAACCGTGTGAACCATGTTAACCAAGCCAACCATTTCGTGCATAATTACGAACGTCTTATTAATTCCACACGTTCCCCTTGCAAGAATAGCAGCAGCAACATGCCGACTGTAAGAATCGAGGACCCTGTTATTATAAAGCCAATCCCAGGGTCTTTGTTTATATTCATAACGGCGTAGACTTTCATAATGTAATCCTGCAGCTCAATCACGTTATCACCGAGAGTTATTCTTGTACCAGGCCGTATCAGAGAGAGCCATCCGTTCTCTCCGTTCGAAGAGATGATCTCTATGTAAGGATTCCTGTATGCCTTGGAACGTGAGAAGGGGATTCCCATTTTGTCTGTTGCAAAATCAGGCATAATCCTGCCCAGTGTGAAGAGGTTACCGTCAATGGTCTTGAAGCTACCTCCAAAGGGCACTTTGAACTCCTCTCGATGAATCTTAAGGATGAGTCCGGTTGTGGTTTTTCCCTGATTTACGTGATAAAAGGCTATGCCTTTATATATCAATGGTGCGTTTATCTGAATATTCTCTCTTAGGACCTCTTTTCCATCTTTAAGTAGTGTGACCCTGGTATTCAGATTCTCTAATTCTCCGAGTGGGGAGAAATCAGTCTCTATATCATCGAGGCGTAGAAGGAGCCCTTCCTGATAGGGCACAGGCATTACCTCTTCCTTGAGTATTAGATGGCCGGGACTCCTGAATCCATATGCACTGCCCAGGAGATGGCCAAATAGTGCGATCAAGAAGCCTATGTGGACGATCTGAGGATAGAGACTTCTCCAGGGCCTCTTGTTTATTATGATGGCACGGACCCTATCTATTGTACAGACTGCTGTGTTTAAGGAAAACAGAGAGAGAAGTGCTATTAGAAGATATATCCAGAGACTGACTTCCAGATTAGTCTTGCCATAGGAGCCGAGCCATTTAAAGAGTATCGACTGATCCAGCGCCTGAAAGACGGCCGGGTTCTTCACCGTTATAATAGAACCCCATGCGGCGTCAAGACAGATGAGAATCGTCAGGACTATGGTGAGTTCAGTAGATGAGAAAAAACGCCAGATAGCCTTCATGTGTGTTTACTTACACCGCCACGCCTTATATCTCCTCCACCAGATATGAGATTATTCGAATCATCCCAAAAAACTGTGTGGACCCCACCGAAGTACATATCTCTATCACTCCATTCATAGATATGAATATCGTCTTTTTTAAGGCGGTTGATGGTGGATTCTTCCACCCCACCCTCGACATGAAGGAGACCATTGTCGCAATGAACCCTTGGGGCGTTTACAGCATCAAAGACTGGCAACCCGTGATCAATTATATTCAGGATCACCTGGAGGATGGCACTTCTTATCCTCTTACTACCCCCGCTACCAAGGACAATCTCGGGTTTATCCCTTTTCATGACTATTGTAGGTGCCATCATGGAAGAGATTCTTGTCCCAGGTTCATGGGTATGGTAACCATGTGGGTTTAAATCTTCCTCACCCAACATGTTGTTCATCATTATACCGGTTCCAGGTATCATAAAACCGCATCCAGCTCCATTTGATGTTGTAATGCTGGCTGCATTTCCCTCTTTATCTATTACGCTGATATGTGTTGTGCTGCCGGTCCCTCTCTCCTTGCGACCTTCATAATGCGAGGCAACCGCCTCTATCCTATCCCTGTAAAAGGCAATATTCTTGTCGGACAGAAAGTTCGTGGTAATGCCTTCCTCATATACCCTGTGGTCAAAATCTTTTCCCCTTGCCTCATTTGTAACCCTCATGGCCTCTGAAAAAAGCTTCAGGTACGGAGGTTTATTGTGACCCAGTCTATAGAGGTTATAGGCCTCAAGGAGTTTAAGGGAAAATGCGATAAGGCATCCGCCAGAGGAGGGGGGAGGGTTTGTAAAAATCTTTCTATTCCTGTACTCAAAAATGAGGGGTTCTCTTGTCTCTACCCGGTATTCTTCCAGATCTTTCCTGGTAATTAGGCCGTGTTCCTCAAAACCCTCTAGTATTCTATCCGCCAGGTCTCCTTTATAGAACATCTCCAGGCCCTCTTTAGCAAGATGCTCCAGGGTATCGGCCATCCCTTTATTAAATATCGTCTCCCCTTCCTTGAGAAGCGAACCTTTCGGAGCGTAAATGCTTCTTGCCTCTCCTGAGGCGGTCAGGATATAAGAGAGCAGGTTTTGGAAATATGCCTGATAGGCACTTAGTGTTATACCGTCTCTGGCATAAGAAATGGCCGGGGTCATTATGTCCATAAGGGGGAGACTGCAATGCCTTTTGTAAACCATATCCAGACCGGCAATACAACCAGGTACGGCTGCTGCACCTTCACCTATATGGAACTCCTGTACTGCACCTGCAAACTTGACAACCCCTGAAACAAAGTGCTTTTCCCCCCTTTTTAGATCACGGTTGATGCCAGGCATATTGGGGAAGAAATCGTATAAAATGGTTTTACCTTCTTTGGTATGAGCCATAAAAAACCCCCCACCCCCTGGGCTCGTCAGGGGTGACTCACATACGAAGGAGGCAAAGGCAGCAGCTAACGCTGCATCAAAGGCATTGCCGCCCTCCTTCAACATTTCCACACCTGCCCTGGCTGTTAATTCATGTCCCGCTGCCACTACCCCTTTCATATCATTTACCCGCCATGCCTGAAGATACCTCTCTATATAACCTCTCCGACAGCTCCTTTGTAACTGCCTTCAATTCACCCTGTCTTTTCCACTCATTAAGCTGTTTAACTGCCCCCTCTCCCTTATTCAGTATATCCTTGATGTGGGATATATATTCACGGGAACCAAGTTCTTTTGCATCTTCATCTACCGAAGCTATCAGTTCTTCTATCGCTTCTCTGGCCCTGATTGTGCGATTTCCCTCTGGTGTTATGAATTCCTCACCGAGACCGTGTCTGCAGGCCCTCCATTTGTTCTCTCTTATAACCGATGAATGTGGTTGCTTGAAAGGGACCCCATTCTCATATTCATCACCGAGCTTTTTGATAAGGGCCTGTATTAGGGCCGCCAAAGCGAGTATCTCTCTAATGGTTGAAGGGGCATCACATATCCTTACCTCGAGTGTCCCAAAGTCCGGGTGGGGTCTTATGTCCCACCATATATCACGAATCGTCTCCACTGTTCTGGTGGCCAGGTAGTTTTCCACCAGTTTGGTGTAGTCTGCCCAGTCTTTAAAGAAGAAGGGCAGCCCGGCTATCGGCAGAGACTCGAATACCTTCGTTCTGTATGACCGGAGACCTGTATCATATCCTTCCCAGAATGGGGAGTTTGCTGAAAGGGCTAGGAGATGGGGGAGATAGTATAGAAGCCTCTTTAATATATATATACATCTCTCAGCCCCATTAATACCTACATGCACATGCAGTCCGAATATATTGAAGCGCCTTGCAATAATCTGCAGGTTCTCCAGGAGGCGTTTGTATCTCTTGTCTTCTGTAATCTGCTGGTCTTTCCAGGGAGAGAAGGGGTGGGTGCCTGCACAACATAGAAGTGTGTTGTATTTAGATGCCTCTGTAATAGCGATGTCGAACTTCTCAGTAAGGTCTCTTTCGGCCTCGTCAATGTTTGAACAGATCTTTGTATTTATCTCGAGGTTCGACAACATCAACTCGTGCTTGATCGACTCCGTGTAATCCTTCAGACCGTCGATAATCTTGGTAGATGTGGGGGTAAGGGCCATTGTGTCTCGGTCGATAAGCTGAACCTCTACCTCGATACCGATGGTATGACCTTCCGAACCATTAAAGGTGATAGGCATATTCAGATCTCCGAAAAAAGTTTGTGGTAAAAGCTAGCATTTTTATAATAATAAATCAATTCTGTCAAGATGCCCCGCCCAAAGGGCGGGGCATCTTCACTAAAAGCTGTGACTACTTTTCATCAGGAGGCTGACACCCAGATATGTGAAGAGGACTATTATGTAGCCTATAATGGTAGCTATGGCCAGCCCTCTACCACGCCACTCCTTAATATAATATGCGTGCATCGCACCTGCGTAATAGAACCAGATAATGAACGACCAGATGACCTTCGGCTCCCACAGCCAGTATATACCCCATGCAAGATAAGCCCAAACAGCACCTGCGAACATTGCAACCGAGAAGAGGAAAAACCCCCATAGAGTGCTACGTTTGGCGATATCCTGAAAGTCTCTTAGGTGTCTTAGGGTTTCTCCTTCAAGGTTGTTATAAGGACGGCCTGGAGCTGGCATTCGAGTGTAAACTTCATAGGTCAGATACAATACCGCTGCAGAAAAGGCGAGTGTGAAGAGGGCGTAGGCGGCAAAAGAGGCTATGACATGCATCTCAAACCACCTTGTTTTTAGTATCAAGGTTAGGGGCTTTGCAGGTGTAACATTTATCTGTGCGAATATAATTGCAGCGAGGGCCAGCGGTATGGTGATGAGCCTTGTAAGGCATTCATTGTAGCGTAATAAAACGATGATAGTTACCAATATGGTGCACCAGCTGTAGAAGAGGAGAGTTTCGTACATGGAGAGCATTGGTGCATGTCCGGCTTCATAGCTCCTTAGACCCAGCCCTATGGTATGAATGAGGAACCCAAGAAGGACTGCCGCCCTTGAAATCCGTTCAAAGACCACTATTTTTTTAATATGGTAGAGGACGACCATAGAGAATGAAATCCAGTAGAGTATGCATATGCTGTAGATGAGCAATCTCACCTTAGGTGGGTTTATCGAAGGAACGGGAGAAGATCGTGTTTGGATCCTCTTTGCCCTCCTCCCGTAAGTGTCTGTGCAGTTGGGGTTGGAGTCTTACCTTAAGGCCGTTTTCTAAAATCCATTTAGAAAGCTCTTTTTGGTCCATTTCGGGGTATGCAGGGGCAAAGAGGATATTGTGTGTCTTGTCCTTAATGTGCATTTTCAGAAAACCCTTCGAGAATTCATAATCATTTCGGTCGGCTATTACAAACTTTATCTCATCGTTTGGTATAATAAAGTCAAGGTTCTTCATAAGGAAACTGCCACCATACCCACTGGAAGGACACTTTACATCTACTATCTTTTTAACCCTTGTGTCAACATGCTGTATGTCTTTAGTGCCGTTGGTTTCCAGTAATACCTCATAATCAAGCTCGAGGATTTTATTTAAAAGAGGCAAGGTTCCATCTTGCAGTAGTGGCTCGCCTCCTGTTATCTCCACGAGGCTGCAGTTATACTTCTTTATCTCATTGACTATATCATCATGGCTGAATTCAGCTCCGCCATCACGATCCTGGGCGTAATGTGTATCACACCAGGCACACCTGATGTTGCACCCCGCAAGCCTTATAAATATGCAGGGGAGCCCTGCGTATGTGGACTCCCCCTGTATACTGAAGAATATCTCCGAGACCCTCATATGTGTATTCTGCTTATATGATCTGCTTAATCAAACATTCCCTTCTTCATTTTCTTCGTCGGATTTCTTTGATGGTTTCTTTTCCTTACCGAATGCCTTGAGTGTTGTTGCGAGCTCCTTTAATTTCTTTGCAGTAAGGTAGTTGACAGTTCCTTCAGGATAAGTGCCGTCCTTTTGCTTCTCTCCAGCAGGCATTCCTGTCAGTATCTCAAGCCCTTCATCGACATATCCAATTGGATAGACATGAAACTTTCCTTCTTTAACGGCCTCGATGACTTCCTTCTTGAGCATGAGGTGCCTTACATTCTTTGTCGGTATTATAACCCCCTGTTTCCCTGTAAGCCCCTTTGCTAAAGATACGTCAAAGAAGCCTTCGATCTTTTCATTTACACCCCCTACAGGCTGGACCTCGCCGAGCTGATTCATAGAACCCGTTACGGCTATCCCTTGGTTTAAAGGCAGGTCGGTCAAACTGGAGATCAGCGCATAAAACTCAGTGCATGTAGCACTATCGCCTTCTATCTCTTCATAGAGTTGTTCGAAGCAAATGGATGCAGATAGGCTCATAGGGGTGCTCTGGGCAAACTTATTTCCGAGGTAGCTGGTGAGTATCAAGAGCGCCTTATTGTGTATACGGCCACTCATCTTCACCTCCCGTTCAATGTTTATCACACCCTTGTCGCCGAGATATGTCCTGGCAGTTATCCTGGAGGGTTTTCCAAAACTATAGTCCCCAAGATCGATGATGGCTATTCCGTTTATCTGGCCTGCAACAGCACCTTCTGTGTCTATCATAAAGGTGCCCTCTGTAATGAGCTCCCTCAACCTGTCTGCAACGCGGGAGTTCCTATAAACCTTCTCCCTTATAGTCTGTTCCACGAAGTCGGCATTGACAACACTGCTGCCGTTTCTATCGGCCCAGTAACTGGCCTCTTTGATAAGGTCGGTTATCTCACTGAACCTTGCGGTTAGTTTCTCCTGGTCTCCTGAGGTTCTCAGGCTGTGTTCGATAACCCTGGCCACCCCTGTTCTGTCAAACGGATGTAGGCCGTCCTCCTTGCACCTTGCGGATATAAAGAGGGCGTACTTTTCTATATTATCTTTGCTTATGGGCATCTGACTGTCAAAGTCCGACTTGACCTTGAAGAGCTTTCTGTATTCATGGTCGAGGTTATAAAGGGTGTAATATATATAAGGGTCGCCTTTGAGTATGATCTTTATATCCACAGGTATCGGTTCAGGTTTCAAGGTTGTTGTAGAGACGAGCCTGTATTGTTCCCAGACATCCTCTACCCTTGCCTCCTTGTTCTTTATCATCCTCTTTATTGCATCGTAAGCGAAGATGTTCCTCAGGAGGTCAAGGGCATCTAATACCAGGTAACCTCCGTTGGCCTTATGGACGGAGCCACCCTTGATCATAGTGAAGTCTGTAATGGCAACCCCATACTGAACCTTGTGCTCAACCCTTCCGAATAGGTTGTAGTAGGTTGGATTTGTTTCTATTATAACAGGAGCACCCTTTGTTTCCTTGTTATTTACTATAAGGTTAACGCTGTACCTCTCAAGCGGTGTCTCTGCCTTGCCCAACTTTAATCCTGGAAAGGGTAAAGCGAGTTCTTCCTTCGGACGAAAGTCATCTAGCCTTTCCAGGATGTCTTCTCTAACGATTTGCAGATAATTGACCACCTCTGGAAACTCCTTATACTTGTCAAGGAGCTCATTTACAAGGGGGGTAACGACATATTGGGTAACCTCCCTGTCAAGCACATTAATCCGCTCCTTCGTTTCCTTTTCTACATTCCTGACTTCCCTTATGATGTCACTGAGATTATCCTGGAGAAGCTTGCTTTCCTCCTCTATCCGTGCCTTTTCCTCCTTTGGAAGGGCTTCAAAGTCCTCCTGTACAACTGGTTTGCCGTCTTTAGCAGGCACGACTGAAAGGCTGCTTGCAGTCTTTTTTAGGATGAAGCCCTTTTGCTCTGCCTTCTTCTCGATCTTGGTGAATATCGCTTTTGTCCTCGCCTGTTGTCCTTCAAATATCTCGTCTCTGTGTTTTTCATAGTCCTTGCTTTCAAAGACCTTGGGGATATCCCTCTTGAGGGTTTCGATTAGTCCTTCCAGGTCGGACCTTAGGTCAGACCCCACACCAGCCGGAAGGGAGAGTGCCTTTGGTCTGTCAGGGTCCGAAAAGTTAAATACATAACACCAGTCATTAGGTGTATCCTCTTTGTTGGCCCTTTTCTCCAGTTTGGCCTTTATTATGGAGGCCTTTCCAGTACCCCCCTCTCCCAGGACATATATATTATAACCGTGGCTTTTCAGTCCGAGCCCCATGTCCAGGGAATGCATCGCCCTTTCCTGCCCTAGGATCTCTTCTGCGGGGGTTATTTCGTCTGTAGTTTGAAAGGAGAACTGATCCGGGTCGCACCTCCGGTATAGTTTTTCGGGTGGTAACGGTTGGATTTTATTATGCATGTATTGACCTCCAGCATAGATGTTTTACCATATGTCAGTGTTCAGAGTTTTTGTGTTCTATCGGCCTTAAGAGCTGTTCCCCTACACAACTCAAACACTCCATCTGTAGAGTAGTATAATGGATATTATACTTATGGGCAAGTAAATCATTTATAGTCTGCAGAATCTCCTTCTGCCTTGTTATTGTACCTGCAGCTATATCTATGTGAGCGCTAAAGGCATAGCTGTTTGAACAGAGACTCCAGAGGTGGAGACTATGTATACCACTCACACCTTCAATACTGTTTATATCATTAACGACATTATTGAAATCTATATTCCTGGGCACCCCTTCAAGGAGGATATGCGATGATTCAAGGATTATCTTAATCGACCCTGTAATGATAATTATACCTATGATAAAACTTATAATGGGATCGAATATGAAAAGATCTGTAAGGTATATTATTACACCAGCGACAATGACGCCTATTGATGCAATTACATCCCCGACAACGTGGAAAAAGGCACTCTTTACATTAAGGTCTCTTTTGGAACCTTCCTTTAATAAGTATGCGACAAAGAGGTTTACCAGAAGACCTGCCGTTGCAACCACAACCACTCCGGCACCCTTTACAGGCGGCGGTTCTAATAATCTCATGTATGCCTCGTAGAAGATTACAAATGAAATGAAGATCAGGAGAAACCCGTTTATAAAGGATGCAAAGACCTCAAACCTGTGCCATCCGTACGTCTTGCTTTCGGTGGGCGGCATCTCCGATAGATATATGGCGAAGAGGCTCAAGGAGAGCGCAAAGAGGTCCATGAAGACATGGGCAGCGTCAGAGGCAAGAGCGAGACTGTTTGTTAGGTAACTGCCTAGAACCTCAAAGAGAAGTATCGCACCTGTTAAGGCTATTGCAAGCTTGAAACGGTTTTTTATCATTTTTCCATCAGGGGGTTCCGTGTTTTATAGAATTCATCCCCCAGTATCATTTTAAACTTACTACATGGAGCATATTTTTGTTTACATGGTTGGCTTGTTAGAACAAAGCAAACCATGTGATTTTTTTAAATCTTCAATTTTCAATCGTCAATCTTCAATTGATTGGTATTATCCAGATGCTCTCCTTTTTCAATGATACGGCAATACCATTCCCCTTGACCGGTTTGATCTTTTTATATGCGAAATTTGGCATCTCAATCTTGAGGCTTGCCTTCCCATCGCTCGTTCTGAAAAAGATAGTATGACTTGTACCCTTACCGACTGTTGCATCGACCACACCTTCCAGTATATTGTCCCGCACCTTTTTATCTATTGGCCTATCAGGCCGAATTATCATTATCTCTTCCGGCCTTATGCTGAATGAAACCAGTTGTCCTTTATGAATGTGCATAATTGGATCTATTGTCGCCTTTACCTCCCCGATCTCATCGGTTTCAATGGTGAGTTCAGCGCGCTTAACCCTCGACACCCTGCCTTTAAAGATATTTCTCGTCCCCAGAAGTTTCGCTACACTTCGTGTCTTCGGTTGATAAAAGACCTCTTCCCTTGAACCGACCTGCTCAAGTCGTCCATTATTTATTATAGCCACTTTTTCTCCCATTACAAAGGCCTCTTCGAGGTCATGCGTTACAAATATTGTTGTTATTGGATACCTCTGATGTATCAGCATAAGATCAGATCGAAGCTTCTCTCTCACCTGGTAGTCCAGGGCTGAGAAGGGTTCATCCAGGAGCAGCAACCTTGGTTCTGTTGCAAGCGTCCTGGCAAGGGCCGCCCTCTGTTTCTGTCCCCCAGAGATCTCATGAGGGTATCTCTCTTTTAGGCCGGCGAGCCTCATGAGTTCAAGGAGTTCTTCAACCTTTGTACGAGCCGCATGTTTTTTTAGCCCACTCATACCATAGGCGATATTTTCATAGACCGTCATATGTGGAAAGAGGGTATAGTCCTGAAATAGATATCCTATCCTCCTCAGTCTTATTGGTATTTCTATTCCCTTATCTGAGTTATATACGTCCCTGTGATCGATGTTTACCACACCGTCGTCCGGCGCAATAATGCCTGAGATCATATTTAACAGGAGGCTCTTGCCGGCACCTGAGGGGCCAAAGAGGACCAGAATCTCCTCTCCGATGGAGAGCCCTATTTCGGTAGAAAAGCTGTGGAGGCGCTTTTTAAGGTTGACGGAGAGTGACATTAATATAGCCCTCTGGTAAAACGGTTAACAAAGTAGAGCACAGAGACTGAAAACAGCGTTATGATTATGACCAGGGTGTTTGCAGATGCCGTATCGCCCATCTGAACGGCATCGTAGATGGCTATAGGCATCGTTTGAGTAGTCCCGGGTATATTTCCAGCAACCATCAGTGTTGCACCAAACTCACCTGTTGCCCTGGCAAATGACAATACGGCCCCTGCCGCTATACCCCTCCAGGCGAGCGGCAGGGTTATCGTCCGCCATACCTGCCATTCGGTTCTGCCGAGCAGTCTGGCCGCATTCTCAAGGTTCTTATCTACGGCCTCAAGGGCTACCCTGGCCGGTTTTACAAAAAGAGGTAATGATGCCACAGTCGCTGCAATGACTGCACCACGCCATGTGAAGACAAGGGTGATGCCAAGACCGTCCTCAAGGAATCTCCCCAGGGGACTTGACCTGCCGAGGATGACAAGGATGTAATAACCCAGTACCGTCGGAGGGATAACGAGTGGTTGCATGATGAGTGCATCGATGAGACCCTTGCCTAAAAAATCGTGTTTTGCCATCAACCATGCAAGGATAAGGCCGATAGTTACAGAGAAGATCGTTGCAACTATGGAGACCTTGAGGGTTAGATATAGGGGAAATAAATCCATCTTTTCGCTCCGTTCTGATTAGAATTCACCGGGCAGAAGAAAACCGTATCTCCTCATAATCCGCCTTCCAGTTGGGCCGTTTATATAGTCGATAAAAGAGAGGGCCTCATCTCTTAGGCGTGTCTTTTTTATAACTGCAACGGCCTGAACGATGGGGTTGTGGAGTTTCACATCAATCGGTGTATAGCTTATTTCTGGCACATCCGCAACAGACAGTGCAACTATCCCGGCGGTGGCATTGCGTGTCTGGATGAACAGCAGGGCCTGCCTGATATTTTCTCCATATACCAGTTTTGACTTTACCTTATCCCATAAACCCTTGCTCACCAGTGCCTCCTTTGCGGCGATGCCATAAGGGGCGTGGTCAGGGTTGGCGATGGCGATCCTCCTGACTGAGGGATTGAGGAGGTCCTCTATTTTGGTTATATTTACACCTTCCAGCTTATTTACGGCCAGAACTATCCTCCCCTGTGCATAGGACTTTTCGGTACCAGGGATGGTAAACCCCTTCTTTTTAAGTCTTTCGATATGCCTTCTGTCGGCGGCAAAGAAGATATCAAAAGGCGCACCGTTTTCAATCTGCTGGGTTAGTTGGCCGGTCGAACCAAAAGAGATGACTATCTCTGTACCGGTC
>JAUXIU010000161.1 GCA_030620895.1 Deltaproteobacteria bacterium | reverse complement strand
TGCCCTTCGTCATAATAGACAACAACCCCGACTCTATCCAGCGCTGCGTCTCATGCGGTTATCTCTATATTGAGGGAGATGCCTCCAATGATGAACTTTTAAAGGAGGCCGGCGTCTTGAGGGCGAAAGGCCTTGTATCTGCAACCGATTCCGATGCAGATAATGTGTATGTTACCCTGAGTGCCAAGAGCCTGAACAATGACCTTTTTGTGGTTGCCAGGGCCAACCTTGAAGGGGCCGAGCACAAACTGCGTAAGGCCGGGGCTGACCGCGTCCTTTCGCCCTATAGCATTGGAGGCCGCAGGCTGGCAAACCTCCTGTTGCGTCCTGTTGTTGTTGATTTTCTTGATGTGGTTATGCACAGCGAAGAGATAGAACTCCTGATGGAAGAGGTAAGGGTGCACGGGAAATCCCCCTTTGTTGGGGCCACTATGGGTGAGGCGAGGGGCAAGTGTGTTGCCGGGACCAATATCCTGGCAATTAAGAAGAAAGACGACAAGAGAATGATTGCCAATCCATCCACGGACACCTTGATTGAAGAGGGGGACCTGCTTGTTGCCATCGGGACCAGGGAACAATTAAGGGAGCTTGAGGGATTGACCTGATCGAATACTTGCAGGATCTATAACCCATGAAAAGGCAAATCCCTTTCATCCAATCATTTATAGGCATAGTCATTGTAAGCCATTAATGTCAGGATGGTCGAGATCCTGACGCGCCTATCAAATACCCTTGGCAGCATCTTTATAATAAACCCTGTTCTTTCCATTTTAAGAGAAAAAAGCAAGGTAAAAAGCCTGACGGCAAAGAGAAGTCGGTATTTAAGCTTTATTGGGTCTACCTCGTTTGACCGCCTCCAAAAGTCAATATCCCAGTAATATTTAAGTTTTCTATATATGGAATCAAAAGAGTAGATTTCCTTTACTACCTTCTTGTATCCCTCGGATAGTCTCTCCGGAGTCAGCTGGGAAGGATAAAAGACAACACTCTTCCCGTCGTATTTACTCCAGTCTTTATGGATAATGCGTCCCTCTTCTTTAAGACGCTTGAATAACATGGTGCCTGGAAAGGGTGTAAGGGTATTAATTAATGGCATTAGCAGATTGGATTCATTGATAAAGCCAATCAGCTCATCAAATGCGGATTGTGAGTCAAAATCGTACCCCAATATAAACGAACCATGGACCAGGATACCGTATGACTGAATCTTTTTTATAGCATCGATATAATTGTGCTTCAGGTTAATCCCCTTGTCCATACAGGACAGGTTTTTTTCCGAAATAGATTCGAATCCAATCAAGATAGCGCCACATCCGCTATCTTTCATCAACCTGAGGAGTTCTTCCTCCTGCGCAATGTTTATTGATGCCTGACATGACCAGTTGAGGTTGTAAGGTTTCAGCGCCAAAAATAGCTCACGGGCATATCTCTTATTTGCGATAATATTGTCATCTGCAAAGAAGATAGATTTCTTCTTATATTTAGCACTTGACCCACTGACATCCTTGATCTCTTTTATGACCTGATCGATAGTTTTATTTCTAATCTTCTGTCCGTCAAAGACATAAACTGAGCAAAACTCACAATGAAATGGGCAACCTTTTGTAGTTTGAACAATATCTGAAAAGTACATCCCTTTCGATAGAAGATGCCTGGTAGGAACAGGTGCGGCCGTTAGATCGGTGGCCTTCTCCGCCTTATAGACCCTTTTTAGAGCGCCGTCTTGCACATCTCGCAGGAGGGTTTGCCAGACCTCCTCAGCCTCACCAACCACTACGGAATCACTGTATCGAAGGGCCTCTTCGGTGCACATTGATGGGTGTATCCCTCCCAAAACAGTCTTGACGCCTCTCTGCCGAAAAGTCTCAGATATACTATAGGCCCTTCTTGCAAACATGGTTCTTACACTAATCCCTGCCAAATCAGCATGCCAGTTATAATCGATATCCTCTATGTTCTCATCGAATACCCTGATTTCATGCTCTGGAGGGGTTAATGATGCTAATGTTGGAATAGCCAGAAGATATGAAAAATATCTTCTTGAAAATAAAAATTGAGAAAAGAATTTATAATCGTAAAAACTATCTTCGTCTTCAGAGCTATTCTTTGGAATGACCAGGGCTATTTTCATACTATCTTTAATCTCATCTGCCTATTACCTTTTCTATTAGTTGACTTTATTTTGTAAATTATACATCTTAACATTCCTGTTGACAATAGAATTTAAGGAAGGGGACTGTCCCACGCAGTTTGAGGATTGAGGAAAGAGGCTTGAGGGAAATAGTATTAGAGGTTGGAGGAGGGAAGTTGGAGGCTTTAAACCTCATACCTCAAGCCTCACCCCTCAAACAATTCCCCTCCAACCTCAGACCTCTAACAAAATCTGTCGGGGTACCCACATAAGTGGGTCGGGGACTGTCCCTGGCACAAGGGCACTTTCCGGATGAAAACTAGTTAAGTTTTTTATTAAGAAGTTAGGGCACTCAGCTCGTTTCCCTGGACCTCAATTCATTCTCTATTAATGGCTTTGCGTCCTCCGAAACCCGTGGGTCTGTATAAAGCACCTTTATCTCTTTCGTCTTTAAACCCTTGAGTAGTTCTTCAACCTCTGAGAGGGGTGTGAATTCATTCCGCATCAAGGCAAACTTAAGGTCGTAACGATACGACCATTTTTGGTTAGATAGAATACGTTCAATCAACTGCCTGGTACACTTTGGGGAACTAATTACCTTATAGAGATGCCCCTCCGTTAGATAAGGGCTGTTGAGGCATATTGAAAGCACCTCTTCATCTTCCTCCTGAAGCAGCCTCATCATGATATCGCCGGCGACCCTTTTGGCAAGGGTCTTCTTGATCCCTGCCGGCAGGGAAAGGATTCTACCGATGATGTCAATCTCTATTTTCTTTTTCAGGTTTATAGGTATATAGTGATCCCGCGACAGGTCTGATAAGTCAAATATCCTGATATGCTTTAAAAGTTCCAGGGCAGTTTTTATCGGGGCCCGGGGGTTCTTGCATATAGCAAGCTTCAAGGGGTAAGAGCCCTTCCACCGTACGTCTTTTGCCAGAACCTCAAGGATCTTTGAGTCCACATTCTTTCTCTTTGCTATGATGACCGCCAGCTCCTCTGTAAGGTTCCTGTTGAGCATCAGGGCAGAGACAACCTCCATATTAGGGCTATAGACTAGCCTCCTTAGTTCCTCGGCATCTGATACCGATGCGAGCTTAACCTCTTCTTCGATCTTCTTCTGCATGAGTGCTAGACCTCAAACCATCCCG
>JAUXIU010000025.1 GCA_030620895.1 Deltaproteobacteria bacterium | reverse complement strand
ACAATTGCTAATCTCCATCAAGAGTTGGGCAGTCTCAGGACAGGGAGGGCATCTACAACAATTCTAGATAAGGTAAAGGTTGATTGTTATGGGACCGCAACCCCTGTAAATCAGCTGGCAACATTATCAGTTCCAGATAGCAGATTAATAGTTATCCAGCCATGGGATGTAAGCATTCTCCCAAGTATAGAGAAGGCAATAATAGCATCAGAACTAGGGCTCACACCTACAAATGATGGGAAAGTAATTCGTATTAATTTACCAAGACTTACAGAGGAGAGGAGAAAAGAACTTGTAAAAACAGCGAAAAAGATGACTGAAGATACAAGGATTTCGATTAGAAATGCCAGAAGGGATGCCAACGACGAACTGAAGAAACTTGAGAAAGAAAAGACACTATCCCAGGATGAACTTAAGAAAGCTCAGACACAAGTGCAAGAGATAACTAACAAATATATAAAAAATGTGGAAGAAATATTAAGTCACAAGGAAAAAGATATAATGGAGGTTTAGTTTCTCTTTATTTTGTCTGATTTTTTAGCTTCATTCCTTGGGTTCCATTAAGATTCCAATTATATCTTGAGATTATTAAGGGTATATGATAATTACTTTTTCTTATGAAAAGGATAATAGAGGATAAACTTCCCAGACATGTTGCCATAATAATGGATGGTAATGGACGGTGGGCCCAAAAAAGACACCTAAGCAGGATAAGAGGGCATAGGAGAGGGGTAGAGGCTGTCAGGGACATAATGAGATTTAGCAGGGAGATTGGAATAAATTACCTCACGCTATATGCCTTTTCAAAGGAGAACTGGAATCGACCGGATATGGAGGTAAGGGCCCTTATGAAGTTCCTGGAGGTCCACTTAAAGAGAGAAGCAAAATCCATGGTTAATAACAATATTAAATTTAGAGTTATAGGTAATACAATGGAACTTCCTAAGGGTGTTAGAAAGGTTATTGCTGATGTTGAGCGAATGACAGACAAAAATAGTGGCATGGTGCTCCAGCTTGCCTTGAGCTACAGCGGCAGATGGGAGCTTGTAGAGGCGGCGAGGGCAATTGCAGTGGACGTTGCAGAGGGTAAAATAAGTATCGAAGATATTAACGAAAAGTCTTATGCGGAGCATCTATATACTGCAGGCATCCCTGATCCTGATCTTCTCATAAGGACCAGCGGAGAGATGAGGATTAGTAACTTTTTACTCTGGCAGCTTGCATATACAGAGATATATGTAACAGATGTCCTCTGGCCGGACTTTACGAGGGAAGATATGATAGAGGCCCTCCTGGATTATCAGAAGAGGGAGCGCAGATTTGGCCTGACAGGTGAGCAGATGGTGGTTGGGGATTTAAACTGACCCTGTTAAAGGCCTTAATAGGAGGGAAAATCTGAAGAGGGTTTTAACCAGCATTGTACTTGTTCCAGTTCTTCTCTATATACTTCTATATACTTCTTCCAGTTTGTTCCTTGCAATAACAATAATAATTACAGTTACTGCATTTTGGGAATATAGCAGATTAACAATACCAAAGGCCGATAAAGTTGGTATGGCTCTGGGGATATTTCTTGGCGGGTTTTTAATAGTCTTTATATACTGGAGGGGGCTTTATATCCTGCCGTGGTTCTTGGTTGTAGCTATTTTTCTATTTTTCCTTTATAGCCTTGTAAGTTACAAAGATATATCATCGACCATAATAAACGTAGGCATATGGCTTCTTGGGTTCCTATATATACCTTTCCTCTTATCCTTTATGGTTCTGGTGAGGGGGTTGGAAGATGGTAAGTGGTGGCTCTTTTTTCTCTTCGCCGTAATCTGGGGTAACGATACCTTTGCATATTACATCGGTGGGTGGTCTGGAAAACACAAACTTTCTCCTATTATCAGCCCTAAAAAGACTGTAGAGGGGGCTTTAGGCGGGCTTGTTGGAGGAGGTGGGGTTGCGCTTCTCTTCCATTACTTGGTTTTTGATGGAGCAAGTGTTCTTGGGTTAGTGATTTTTGCCATATTTCTTAGTGTGATTGGTCAAATTGGTGACCTTTTCGAGTCATTGTTAAAAAGAAGTGTAGGTGCTAAGGATTCGGGTTTTATTATACCTGGCCACGGCGGTATTTTAGATAGGATAGACAGTATAATATTTTCGCTTCCCATTCTTTATTACTACTTGAGGTGGCAGGAAGGCTTATGGCTTTGGTAAAGAATCTTTCAATCCTTGGTTCAACAGGTTCCATAGGTCAGAGTACCCTTGAACTTGTTAAAAGGCATCCTGATAGATTCAAGATAGTCGGTCTTGCAGCAGGTCGCAATATCAAACTGTTAATGGAACAGATAGAGGAGTTCAAACCAAGGGTTGTTTCGGTACTTAACGAGGATGACAGGAGGGTATTGAAAAGGGAGATACCGGGAGATATTGAGTGCCTGCATGGTGTCGAGGGGGCAAGGAATGTGGCGGTGATAGATGAGGCAAACATCGTTGTCTCTGCTTTTGTTGGTGCTCCAGGTCTTACACCAACACTTTCTGCGATAAAGGCCGGGAAGGATGTAGCACTCGCCAATAAAGAAGTCCTTGTAATGGCTGGTAGGATTGTAATGGAAGAGGTAAAAAAAAATGGTGTCAGAATCCTTCCCGTAGATAGTGAACATAGCGCAATCTTTCAATCTATAGAGGGGCACAGGCGTGAAGATATACGCAAGGTGATACTTACTGCCTCAGGCGGTCCTTTTCTTTACATGCCACGAGATAAGGTGCGAGAAGTAACCCCTGAGGAGGCTATGGCGCATCCCAATTGGAAGATGGGGAAGAAGATATCAATTGATTCTGCAACACTTATGAATAAAGGTTTGGAAGTAATTGAAGCAAGGTGGCTTTTTGACATCCAGCCTTATAGGATTGCAGTCTATATACATCCGCAAAGCATTGTTCATTCAATGGTAGAATATATAGATGGTTCTATGATGGCGCAAATGGGTACGGCAGATATGAAAGGGCCCATAGCGTATGCCCTTTCATATCCGGAGAGGATGGACTCAGGGATAATTCCGCTGGATCTGTGCGGTATTGGAAGGCTTGAGTTTATGGAACCTGATATCGATAGATTTCCATGCCTTAGACTTGCTTTCGATGCCATTAAAGAGGGTGGGACGATGACAACTGTAATGAATGCAGTGGATGAGGTGGCTGTTGAGGCCTTCCTTAGGCGGGAGATATCACTTACAGATATCCCGGTAGTTATAGATGCCGTAATGCAGATACATGATATTCGTAAGGATTCAAGCCTGGAAGATATACTTGATGCCGATAGGTGGGCAAGAGATACGGCCTTTGAAATGATTAAGAGTAGGCACAGGGTACTTTGAGTGATTTATACAGAACTTCATAACTTTGCATACCCGACCCACACTTCGTGTGGGTGCCCCGGCTCCTCGGCTCGTCATTGCGGTGTACTACAAAGTACGCCTCACTCCTCGCCTTCGTTGCGCCTTGGTCTGCTTTGTTCTGACGCTCTGTATGCACAGTGTATAAAAGGGCTTAAAATAGGAAACAGATGATAACAGCGATATCTTTTATAGTTGTTCTAGGCATATTAATTTTTATACATGAATTTGGTCATTTTATGATGGCCAAGCTTTGTGGTGTAGCAGTAGAGAAGTTTTCATTAGGCTTTGGCCCAAAGATTATTGGACTAAAGCGCGGTGAGACTGAATATAGGATATCTTTACTGCCACTTGGAGGATATGTAAAGATGATGGGTGAATCCCCGGATGAAGATGTCTCTGAAAAGGACATGGAAAGGTCGTTTACGCATAAGACCGTTTCGAGGAGGGCAGCAATTGTTGTTTCAGGTCCGATAATGAACCTCTTGCTTATGTTTTTTTTAATGCCGACTATATATATGATCGGCATTCAGGTGCCTGCGTATCTAGAAAAACCCCCTGTTATTGGTTATATAGAAAAAAATAGTGCTGCAGAAAGGACCGGACTTAGAAAAGGGGATATTATAAGAGAGGTCGATAAAAGGGAGGTAAAGAATTGGGAGCAGCTTACAACAAGCATAATATCAAACCCAAACAACACCCTTTTTCTCAAAGTCGAACGAAAAGGAACGGTTTTCTATACAGACCTGGACCTTGGTTCATCTAACCAAACAGGCGAAGGTGTTGCCGGATTTTACCCACCGATTAAACCAACTATAGGTGTTATCTCTAAAGGATATCCAGCAGAGGATGCAGGTATAGAGGTGGGTGATACAATTGTCAATATAGATGGTAGTAGGATTACTCATTGGGCAGAAGTTCAGGAGGCGATACGAGGTATTTCAGATAAAAAGGCCGTTATTGAGAAGACGATCGTTCTGGAGAGGGATGGAGATCTGATTACCGTGAAGGTTAGACCGAGGTGGAATGAGGAAATAGAGGGGTATCTAATAGGCATATCACCGTTACAGGAGACTTTTACCAGGAAGTATGGGTTCTTTGACGCTATAACAACTGGCATTAAGAAGGGATGGGATATAACAGTCTTTACATTCATAGTGATAAAGAAACTCTTTTTGGGTGAGATATCCGTAAAGACCCTTGGTGGTCCTATCATGATAGCACAGGTTGCTGGTCAGGCTGCTGAATCTGGTGTAACCACTTTTCTTTTTCTTATGGCCTCATTGAGCCTACAGTTAGGTATATTGAACCTTCTTCCGATTCCAGTACTGGACGGTGGGCACCTCCTGTTCTTTGGAATTGAGCGACTTAGGGGCAAGCCTTTGAGTGATAAGGTAATAATGGTATCACAGCAGGCAGGTATCGCGTTGCTTGTGCTTTTAATGGTCCTTGTAACATATAATGATATTTTACGCGTATTTGGCAGATGAGGTTGTTGGCTGTAGATACCTCCACCGCCTCGGGCAGTGTTGCCCTTCTGGATGGCGAAGACGCTGTCGCTGAATTTACCCTGGGTAGCAATAAGACACATTCCGAGAATATCATGGTGGTTATTGATAGTCTGTTTAAAAGCGATGGAGTCGGTATTACTACAGTTGATGTGTTTGCCGTTTCAACAGGACCTGGTTCGTTTACAGGTCTTAGAGTTGGAATAAGTGTAATTAAAGGTCTGGCCTGGTGCATGAATAAGCCTGTTATCGGTATATCTACACTTATGTCATTGGCCATGAACATACCATATGCAAATGGCACAGTGTGTCCGATAATTAATGCAAGGAAGGGGCAGATATATGCAGGTTTATATAAGTGGGAAGATGGTGATATGAAGGTTATTCTCGAAGATAAAGCCATGTATCCGGAGTCTCTTATTGAGAGTGTTAATAACGAAGTTATATTCCTCGGGGATGGTCTGGATATATGCGGTGATTTAATAAAGAATAGCCTTTGTGGTTCACTCCTTGTCCCACGCTATTTATGGACCATAAGGGCGTCTAATACTGGAAGACTTGCATTAAAGAAATTCGATAAAAGGCATACAGCTGCGGAGATTATACCAATTTATATGAGAGACATGTGATAACACTCGGGTAGTGTCTATCCGGAAACTCTGATGGACACTAATGTGGTTTCCATCGGGAAACCAGGCAAGTTGACAAGGTTGGTGTATTATATTAATATCACAGGGAAATTATAAAGCAAGGGGGATCTATGAAGAATTCTAAAGAGGAATTTCTAAAAAGATTGCTCAAAGAAGATGAGGAATTCAGAAAGGCATACACTACTCATAGAGAATATGACAGACAGATACAAAAACTTGATAAAAAGATATTTTTAACTCCACCTGAAAAGGTTGAACGAAAGAAACTCCAAAAGCTAAAACTGAATGAGAAAGACAAAATGGAGACAGTAATCTCTAGGTGCGAGGTTATGGAAGAAAGAGAAACTTATGCGCAGCGACAGGATAAAGAAGGGCCTTGAGAGGACCCCTCATAGGGCGCTCCTATATGGTACCGGTATACCCAAATCTGGTATGGCTAAACCATTTATAGGGATAGCTTCGAGCTTTACAGATTTGATACCAGGTCATATAGGCATGAGGGATCTGGAGAGGAGTATAGAAAATGGAGTACATGCTGCCGGTGGTTATCCATTTATGTTCGGTCTTCCGGGGATATGTGATGGTATTGCCATGGGGCATAGGGGTATGCATTACTCCCTCCCATCCAGGGAACTTATTGCTGATATTGTAGAATCTGTAACTCAGGCCCACAGCCTCGATGGTCTTGTTCTACTTACAAACTGCGACAAGATTACCCCTGGTATGCTTATGGCGGCAGGAAGACTCAATATTCCCACCATAGCCGTTACGGCAGGACCTATGCTAACAGGGAGATACAGGGGTAGAAAGCTTTCTTTTATCAGAAACACATTTGAGGCAATGGGGAGGTATAGGAAGGGTGAGATAAGCAGGTCTGAACTTCAGGAATGCGAAGTAAGTGCATGCCCTGGTGTGGGAAGTTGTCAAGGTCTTTACACGGCAAATACAATGAACTGTCTAACAGAGGCGATGGGAATGAGTCTCCCTAGCTGTGGTACTGCTCTGGCAGCTTCATCTGAAAAGAGACGGATTGCATATGAGAGCGGGGAGCGTGTGGTGGAACTTGTGCGAAAAGATATTACCCCACGCAAGATTATGACAAGGGCGGCCTTTGAGAATGCCATAATGGTTGATTTGGCGCTTGGTGGTTCCACAAATACAGTCTTGCACCTCATGGCCATAGCCCATGAGGTAGGTGTTAATATTCCTCTTGAACTATTTGATAAGCTGAGCAGAGAGACACCTCATATTACATCTATAGAACCTGTAGGGGACCATTATATGGAGGATCTTCATTGGGCTGGGGGAATCCCGGCGGTATTATCTCGATTGAAGAAGATAAGAAATTATAATACTGTTTCAGGAAAGAGTATAAAGAAGATAATAGGAGGGGTAGATTATATAGATGACAAGGTCATACGGCCGATTAACAGGGCATATCATAAAGAAGGCGGCATAGCGGTCTTGAAGGGTAATATTGCACCCCTAGGCGCTGTCGTAAAACAATCGGGTGTTAGCCCAAATATGATGCGTTTTGTGGGGAAGGCCAGAGTCTTCGATTCCGAGGAGATGGCAATGAGGGCAATACTCGGCAAAAAGATAAGTGCCGGCGATTGCCTGGTTATCCGTTATGAAGGTCCAAAGGGTGGTCCTGGGATGAGAGAGATGTTGGCGCCTACTGCAACACTGATGGGTATGGGGCTTGGTAAATCAGTAGCCCTTATTACAGATGGAAGGTTCTCTGGAGGGACGAGAGGACCATGTGTGGGGCACATATCCCCTGAGGCAATGGAAGGTGGCCCTATAGCACTGGTGCGGGAAGGCGACAAAATAAAACTGGATATACCTGCCAGAAAAATAGAGTTAGAGATTGATGATAGAGAATTAGAGAAGAGAAAGAAGGACTGGAAACCCTTGAAAGCTAAAATCAATGAAGGATGGCTGGCGAGATACGCAAAGGTTGTAACATCGGCAAATACTGGGGCAGTGTTGAAATAAGCGGTTGCGGGTTACGAGTTACGAGTTGCGAGTTTCGGGTTAAGAAAGAAAAAGAATAAATGAAAAGTTATAAGAGTTTAGAGATTTACAAGTTGTCATACGATCTGGCTATTAAAATACATGGAATGTCATTAAAACCCGTAACTCGTAACACGCAACCCAAACAATATGCAAACAAGATAAACAATGCAAACCAGGTAAACAAAGGACTGTCCCTATTATTAGGATAATGAAATGAAAAAAAACGGTGCAGAAATATTTGTTGAGTCTCTTAAAAAAGAGAGAGTAGACACGATATTCGGTTTTCCTGGTGGTGCTGTCTTGCCGATATATGATGCCCTTTTCGAGTCATCTATGAGGCATATCCTTGCAAGACATGAACAGGGGGCCGTTCATATGGCAGATGGATATGCAAGAGCAACCGGAAGACCAGGGGTAGTTGTCGTAACATCTGGTCCTGGTGCTACGAATACGGTGACTGGTATTGCAACAGCATATATGGACTCTATACCTTTGCTTATATTTACAGGTCAAGTGCCCACAGCCCTTATTGGAAATGATGCGTTTCAAGAAGCTGATATAGTTGGTATTACAAGACCTTGTACCAAGCACAACTACCTTGTAAAGGATATAAGAGATCTGGCTTATATTATTAAGAAAGCATTCTACATTGCTACAGCAGGCAGGCCTGGACCTGTACTGGTAGATATACCAAAAGATGTCCAGACAGCAACAACAGAATTCAAGTATCCTGACGAAGTACATATGCCAAGTTTTAAACCTACATACCGGGGCCATATGAGGCAGATAAAAATGGCAACGGATTGCATTTTAAATGCAAAGAGGCCTGTAATATATGCGGGCGGAGGGGTTGTGCTCTCTGATGCCGCTTCAGAGCTACGGTCATTAGCTGAAAAACTACAAATTCCAGTCACCACAACCCTTATGGGCCTTGGCGGCTTTCCAGGAACACATCAACTCTACATGGGAATGCTGGGGATGCATGGCACATACTGTGCAAATATGGCTGTAACAAACACAGACTGTCTTATCGCAATTGGAGCTAGGTTTGATGATAGGGTTACCGGGAAGATAGATGAGTTTGCCCCTTATGCTAAGATTATGCATATTGACATTGATCCCACATCAATAAGTAAGAATGTGAAGGTAGATATACCTATTGTGGGGGATATAAAGAATGTCTTAAAAGAGATGCTCAATATTCTTGGAGGAGTAAAGGTAAGATCCCGGAAGGCTACACTCTCTGAATGGTTAGATCAGATAAAGCAATGGAATAGGACCCACAAGTTGTCATACAATCAAAGTAATGGACGTATCAAGCCCCAGTATGTTGTAGAGAGGTTATACAAACTTACAAAGGGGGATGCCATCATTACAACAGAAGTCGGGCAGAACCAGATGTGGGCAGCCCAGTTCTATAAATTTCTTAAACCTAGGACATTTCTGACATCAGGGGGACTCGGCACTATGGGTTTTGGTTTTCCAGCGGCAATTGGAGCACAGATTGCATTTCCTGAAAAAGTGGTTGTAGATATTGCCGGTGATGGGAGTATACAGATGAACATTCAGGAACTTGCGACTGCTGTCCAATATAGACTTCCAGTAAAAGTTGCAATACTTAACAACAAGTTCCTGGGTATGGTAAGACAGTGGCAAGAGTTCTTCTATGACAGCAGATACTCTCAGACATGTATAGAGGTTATGCCTGATTTTGTGAGACTTGCAGAGGCCTACGGAGCGGTGGGTCTAAGGGCAGAGAAACCTAAAGATGTGGATGATACGATAAAAAAGGCCCTTGCTGTGAAGGATAGACCTGTTATTATGGACTTTATGGTGGATAGGGAAGAGAATGTCTATCCTATGGTTCCGTCTGGTCAACCACTCAACAAGATGCTTTTGGTGTAAGGCATGAGTATTTCTCTCTAAAGGCTTATTACAACAATCAATAATTTCATCGGGAGGTTTCGGTGCGACATACCATATCGGTATTAGTAGACAATGAATTTGGTGTTCTATCGAGAGTGGCAGCTCTTTTTTCAGGTAGAGGCTTTAATATCGAAAGCCTCTGTGTGGCCGAGACGCTGGATTCTAAGGTTTCTCTAATGACTATAGTAACAAGTGGGGATGATCAGGTAATAGAGCAAATAACAAAACAACTTAATAAACTAATTAACACAATTAAGGTTCATGACTTAACAGGAGAGGAGTACCTTGAAAGAGAGCTGGCCCTT
>JAUXIU010000072.1 GCA_030620895.1 Deltaproteobacteria bacterium | reverse complement strand
TCCTCTTCCGGATCGGTTACGGTGAACATCGTATTATAAGGCGGCTTCTTTAGCTTTTCAGCGGTATCGGTGCATACCTCTACAGCGGCACCAAAGAGAAATATATGGCCTTCATCGTCAGATACGGAAGTGAAAGGCCCCTGGTAGATCGCCTTCTGGCCTCTATATAGACACCTCTCCCCTTTGACGAGCTTATTCCCCTGAAAGGTTATGGAATCGAAACGTATTCCTTCCACCTTCCTGTAAATGGCGGTCGATAAGATTGTTGTCCCGTAGAACCCCGCCTCCATGGCATACCTGATAAACTCTTCTACGGTCAGCGCCCCGGATATACACTCGCCCCAGAGCTCCTTGTCCTGCCTCATGGCATCGGTGACAGGCCTGTCCGAGACGATATCAGAGATGACAAAGCGACCGCCGTCCTTTAATACCCTGTATATCTCCTTGAAGACCTTCCCTTTGTTGACCGAGAGGTTGATGACACAGTTGGAGGTCACCAGATCCACGGCATCAGCATCTATCGGTATATCCTCGAGAACCCCTTTTCTAAACTCAACGTTGTTATATCCGAGGTTCTCCGCAACCCTCACCTTGTTCTCCGACGCCTTCTTGAGCATCTCCTCAGTCATATCGACACCGATGACCCTTCCCGATGGCCCAGTCAATTTAGCAGCAATAAAACAATCGATGCCCCCACCCGAACCCAGGTCCAGCATCGTCTCTCCTGCTTTTACCTTTGCCATGGAGACAGGGCTTCCACAACCGTAGGAGATCTCCAGCACCTCCTTTGGGATATGATCGGTATCAACCTCGTCATAGATCTTCGGGCAGCAGAGGGATTGTTGGGGCTCTTTAGCGGCATTACCATAAAAGGACTCCACATCCTCACCTGTTATCTCATGGGGCACGGCAGTATTGGAGCAGCAGAGCCCGGCGGTGCGGCAGGTGTAACATGCCGGCGACTCCATCTCATAGGCCGTGAGACCCTCTCCCAGGGTGGCACCCAACCTCGCCTCCGGGTCATCTATGAGTATCGGACAGACATAGATACCCTCTGCGGTAATCATCCTGCAGTAGGAACACTGGAGGTTGGCCTTGGAGAAGTCCTTAAAACAGTTCTCAGTCACCCTTTCATCTTCACGGTAAGGGCGGATGTTCTCCATGGCACGTCCGAGGTAAAGTGTAGGGAGCGCCTTAATCTGTGGCTCGACTGCACCTAGACCGCTCAGCCACTGCTTAAATCCAGCTTCAGAGACCTCACCCCCCTCCCCCAGCCTTGTCGAGGTAATAATCGGATTGAAACCGGCGGCGATGAGGTTCCTTATTCCTTTTGCAGCCATCTTGAAAGAGCCCTTCCCTCGGACCCTGTCATTCTCCCCCTCGACAGGGTTCTCTATGCTCACCCTGAATTTCATCTGATGTGTCGAATCCTCAGACAACCTCTTTAGCCTCGAGGCGATGTTAGAAGTAATGAGGGTGGCATTTGTCAGGACCGTGACATCACCGAGTTCAAGTATATCGTCGATGATCCCGGGTAACTCCTTATTCAGGAAGGGTTCACCACCTGTAAGATAGAACTCCTTAATATCATAATTCCTCGCCTCCTCCAGATAACCCCTCACCATATCCCTGGACATCATCTTATGGTTTGACACACCCGGACCACACCCTATGAAGCAGTGTTTACACTCCAGGTTGCAGTGTGTCCCCGCAACCTGAAACCAGAGTGTGGTCAGATCGATCAGCGGAACCTGCGGAATTTTGGCTTGCGGCATTGACATATCTCGTAACTCCTCCTCTAATGATTTTATAACATACGAAAACGGCCCCGTGACACCCTCACACCCATCCCGAGGGACTTCTCCTTACAGGGGGTAATGGTCCTAGTTGTACTAGATCAACAATCCGACGTGAGACGACTCCTGTTGATGATATTCCCATGGCCGATCAGAAAGACCTCAAATTCATCCGATTGGAGGGAGAGGATCTTTCCGGTAATCTCATACTCTCCTTCTTTTGTCTCATGGATGGAGAGGTTTTGAATGATCAGTGATGCAATACTACCCTTGTAGGCGGTGGCAAAAGTCCCCGTTAAGAAGGGGATGTTTACCTCCCTTATGAATCCACATCTTTCCACATTGTCGGATATGGTTGGCTCGGCGTCCTTCATCGTTTCTATTTTGCCATAACCGGGGAGTCATTACTGAATCCTAACGTCCCCGCAAGCCGAATATCCACTTAATCATCTTCTTCTTGAAGGGCGTCAGACTCCCCTTTAATCTCTGAGAGGCAACCTGTTTGATGACCTCCGCCAGGGTTGGGTAGGTGTGGATGGTATTTGTAATAGAACCTATTGTAAGTCCCTCCTTCATGGCCAGAACGAGCTCGGGGAGATATTCACCCGCATGGGGTCCTATGATATGAGCACCTAAGATCATCCCCTTCTTGTCACAGATGATCTTTACAAAACCATTTCTTTCTTCTTCTGTGTTGGCCCTGTCGTTGTCTTCAAAAGGAAAGGTATAGATGGAGATATTCCCACCCTTCTGACGTGCCTCATCCTCTGTCATGCCGACCCTCGCTATCTCCGGGTCGGTAAAGGTCGTCCAGGGGACAACGGTGTAATCCACCTTTGCAGGGAGGCGGAAGATGGCGTTCCTCAAGATTATCCCTGCCTGATAACTCGCCATATGGGTAAAGAGGTAGTGGCCGATAACATCTCCGCAGGCATAGATATGCTTTTGTGATGTACGCAGGCGATTATCAACTACAATCCCCTTTTTTGTATATTCAACCCCTGCTGCTTCAAGGTTCAGACCCATTGTATTCGGAACCTTTCCCAGGGCACAGAGGATCTCTTCCGCTCCAACTTTCATATCCATCTCATCCTTCTTAAAGTGGATGACCTTCTTCCCATCCAACCGTTCGAACCACTCAATTGTAGTACCGGTGACGATCTCAAGTCCCTCCTCGAGGAGGATATCCTCCATCTTAATCCTGATCTCCGAATCCTCCTTCGAGAGGATATTTGGAGAACGTTGGATTACCGTCACCTTTGAACCGAATCGGTGGAAGCTCTGTCCGAGCTCAAGGGCGATAGGACCGGCCCCGAGGACGATGAGCGATTCCGGAAGCTTCCGCTTGTCAAAGACATTTTCATTGGTGAGGAAATCCACCTCCTTGAGACCAGGGAATGGCGGTATGAGGGGGCTTGAGCCGGTAGCAATGACGAACCTCTTACCATGAATCCTCTTATCACCCACGGTAATCTCACGGGAAGATTCAAACCTGGCACCCCCCATGAATACATCACACCCGAGACCCTCAAATCTCTCCACGGAATCGTGTCTGCTGATACGGCCAATGACCTCGTGGACATGGTCGATGACTTTACTATAATCGAACTTGACATCGACAGGATTGAGGCCAAATTTCTCGGCCCGCTTCATCAATGAGACGACCCGCGCCGAATGTATGAGGCTCTTACTCGGCACACACCCGGTGTTGAGGCACTCGCCACCCATCTTATTCTTTTCGATGAGGGCAACTTTTGCCCCTAGCTGGGCGGCGCCGCTGGCTACAACCAATCCGCCAGAACCGGCACCGATGACGACTATATCGTACGATTCCATCATTTCAATAATTCACTTTTCTTTATTTTCATTACCCATAATTCATAATTCATAATTCGTAATTCATGTTTCTACTATCCATAATTCCTAATTCATAATTCATGTTTCTATTATTAATGATTCATAATTCGTAATTCGTAATTCCTGTTTTTTCATTCTTACACCTCCCCTTTAATCTTTTTGACAATCCTGGGGATAAAGAATGAAAATACAAACAGGGCGACAGAGAAGAAGACCTTAAAGCTTATGAGCTGCCCCCACTCTCTGCTGATCATGACCTCTGATAGGGTTGCAAAGAAGAATGTAAGGATAAATCCCCCGGCTATGATGCCAAATAGGGTTCCAAAGAAATAGTCTTTGAAGCGGACCTTTGTAAGCCCCATACCGAAGTTCATGGGCACGAACGGGAAGAAGACTAACCTTAAATAGAGGACTGTTGCAAAACCCTTCTCTTCTATCTTGTCATCGTACTTTTTTATGCGTTCACCTATCAGGGATGCAGCGAAGTCCCTACCGAGATATCTACCAATAAAAAAGGAGATCGAGGCACCAATCAGGGCACCTGTTTCATTATATAAAAACCCATAAAAGGTACCAAAGAGCACAGCACCAGAAGCGGTAAGGAGGGTTCCAGGGATAAAGAGACATACGCCTATCGTATATACAAGAATAAAGACAATGGGGCCCCACACACCAGATGAATCAATAAGGCCCTTAAGCTCTTCAACACTCAGCATCTCTTTAGCCGGGGAGAAACGGAATATTACTATAGCAGATATTATAAAGATCAACAGGATTGCGGCCTTCAAGATCGACCTTCTTTTTGAGTGGGCGCTGGTTTTTACTCTTTCCATTTGACCTTCCTTAGAGGCCTTTATTTATTCTGCTGTCCTGATTACCAGATCGTCAAAGTAAGACACAACACTCTCACCTGTGTTATCGGTATCTACAACAAAGGCGATCTCTTCGACCTCCGCCGGCTCTTCACCGAAGGCCCTTTTGTAGTCTTCATATATATTAACGCTCTCAGTCTTCCACTCTCCTACATGCTCCCTTCCACTCTGGATGGCTATCATCCTTGCAATCTCAGGTTCGAAGGCATTTGGAATAATCTCACCCCTGGGCACCCTGCTTGCCCAAAAATATATCAATAGCCTCTTGTCCAGGGGATTCCATGAAGACCGACCCGGAAAGATAACATATATCTTTGCGGCGTGGTCATCCCCCTCCTTCTTTCTCGCATCTCCCTTCTCAATAATATTCTCTATCTTCCACCTCCATTCTAGGATCGGGTATTTCTTTGCATTGAAACTTATAAATATCCCCTTGCCCGAATAGGAGTTATTACTTATAGCCCTTATACATCTATTACCGTTCTCTTCCACAAAGAGTTCATACCTTGTCTTATTCCTTATACTTGGAAACCCTCTTTCCACCCATCGGTCACTAATACCCTTTTCAAAGTCTTCCTTTAAGAGAACCTCAGCCATAAGTAGGGATGGGCTCAATAATAATGTTAAAAAGAAAAACGCAAATAGCTTCATATTGAAAAAGATTATTTACCCTGTTAGATGTTGACTATCCAACAGGGTAATCAGATTACACCGATTAAAACCGTTTCCAAAGATTTTGACGAAGCAAAATCATTAATCGTGTATCGTGATTCGTGTATCGAAACCCGTAACTCGCAACTCGCAACCCGAACCACGATCTACGATTCACGATCCACGAGCTACGGTTTTTTCATTCTTCAATATTCAATCTTAAATTGCTTTCTTAATCTTTATCAGATATACAAAAGAGAGTATGTAAGGGAGATTACAATGGTCATGTACCATAGTCTGGTTTCTTTAATCTTTCAGCCACCCCGACATCAACAAACCATCTTACCCTTCCTTTCGAGAGACGTGTGGTCTGTGCAGGGAATCTCTCAGGCTCGAAATCTCCCTCGATGACCTCTTTAAGAACTGACGCCTTCTTACTACCACTTACCAGGAATATAATATTACGGGCATTATTTATTACAGGTGAGGTCAATGTTATACGTGGAACTTCTAGCTTATCCGGAGAGAGCGCCGTTACAATCTTATTATCATCCTTTACTGCATTGGTATATGGAAATATAGATGCGGTATGCCCATCCTCTCCCATACCCAGTAAAATCAGGTCAAACTCTGGAAGGGACCCATCTTTAATCTTAAAGGCCCTCTTAATCTCTCCCTCATATTCCACCGCCGCCTCCCTGCCTCTTTCTCCCTCGATCCTGTGTATATTCTCATCAGGCAGATCCAGTTTTCCAATGAGGGTGTCATAGACCATTCGGTAGTTGCTTCTCATATCGTCAGGTGGAACACATCGTTCATCACCCCAGAAGAAATGGGTATTCCTCCAGTCGCATCTCAATTTAAATTTATCCGTAG